>NZ_JACJDO010000039.1:0-37065 GCF_014163535.1 Pseudoalteromonas sp. SR45-4 | reverse complement strand
GTTTTTGTTTTATGTTTGTTTATTTTGTGTTTGTTTTTTTAAGTTGTTTATTTTATTGGCTATAAATAAAACTATTAAAACCTTCAAGTAAACAGTAATTAAGCCCCAAGGTAATAGGTTGCTATTATGTTGTTAGTAAATGAATGTAGTTGCTAAAACTAAGTAGATGATAATTAAAAATAGCTGTAGGGCAAATTACACATCAAGAACAGAGCCAAAAATGTGCAAATTTATTGTAATATTATGCTATTAGCTTTTATTCATCGGCATAGTTTTTACTGAGAGAGTAAGTTACGTATACCCTACTCATGATATTAACCAGATGGATTCATGCATTGTTTATTTAAATATCTAAGCATGATTACATAAAAAAGGGCTGTTGTTTAGATGGGGAGTTGTAGTTTAGATACATTTATATTTTAAGAAATATGTTTAATAAAATAGCTTTAACCTTTTGTATATTAGTAAACCCGCCTGTATGTTAATTGTGCAATTTGAGATGTTAATTTAGTATTAATTCCATAGTCTAGTGATGCTTCTTCTTACCTGAGACCAATTAATAGGAATTAATAGTTATGAGCTCTTCAAGGACATTTAAGTTATCAGGTTCGTCAGATGCCTGCTTTTATAGACTCTTCGATATTTTTGCATTGTTTTTTGCTTTTCAATGCTCCGCCTTATTTTATAACTTTAATCTAAGCTCTTTTTATATGGTATCAGTGCTAAGTGTTGCATTAATTTACTTATATTGCGCTGAAATATTTTCTACTTATAGATCGTGGCGAGCAGGGAAGTTTAGAGTAATGATGTTGTGTGTTTGGGGCGCTTTATTAGTTTCATTCGCTTGTTTGTTTTTTATATCATTTATTTTTAAGTTTTCAGAATCCTTATCTCGGATTGGCATTAGCTTGTGGTTTTTATTAAGCATGCTTTATTTATATTTATGGCGCTTAGCTGTGTACTTGTATAAGCGAAATCGTCGTAAATTTGGTTCATATTTACGCAATGTAGCCATCATTGGTGCTACAGAAACCGCTGCTTACTTATATGATGAAATTGAGAAAAATGATGAGTTAGGCTTTAAGTTTTTAGGGTTTTTTGATGATAGAAACCCAGAGCGTTTATTTAGTAAATTAGCCTCTCATGATGTTGCAGGCAACATACAAAAAGCTGTGGATTTAGCAAGAGAGGGCAGAGTTGATGTGTTATATATTGCTCTTCCCATGAAAGCAGAAAAACGTATTGCAGACATTTTATTGCAGCTGGGTGATACCACAGTTGATGTGCATATAATACCTGACTTTTTGCTTTCTAATCTTATACATGCGCGTATTGAACATGTTGGCGAAGTTGATACATTGAGTGTGTTTGAGTCACCGTGCATTGGTGCTCATGAGTTTATTAAGCGTACAGAGGATATTGTGTTTTCAATGATTATATTGTTTTTGATTTCGCCATTACTATTAGTTATTGCCGCGGCAGTGAAATTAACATCAGCTGGTCCTGTAATATTTAAGCAAGATCGTTACGGACTTGATGGACGAAAAATAAAAGTTTGGAAATTCCGTTCAATGACAGTCACAGAAAACAGCAAAGTGGTAACTCAAGCTACAAAAAATGATGTGAGGATAACAAAGTTAGGCCGATTTTTGCGACGTACGAGTCTTGATGAACTTCCTCAGTTTTTAAATGTACTTGAAGGTGACATGTCCATTGTTGGCCCAAGACCTCATGCGGTTGCGCACAACGAAGAGTATAGAAAAAAAGTAGAGTTTTATATGTTTAGGCACAAAGCCAAACCAGGCATTACAGGGTGGGCGCAAGTTAACGGCTGGCGTGGTGAAACAGATACGTTAATAAAAATGGCGAAACGTGTAGAGTATGACCTACACTATATTAAGAACTGGTCATTACTATTTGATATAAAAATAATAATCATAACAATATTTAAAGGATTTAAGAATGAAAATGCCTACTAATACAATTGCCCCTTGCCTACTCGTTGTTTGTATTGGGGGCAGTCCTTATGCAACGGCTAACCTAAAACCAGGTAGTATTATTACAAAAGATGGTGCCGAAATAACGCCTACACTACAAACAGGAGTGAGTACTAATAATAACTTTTTTAGAACACCAACTAATGAGGAGTCGCGGTTAATATGGAATATATCACCTAACATTTCGGCTGTAATTGAAGATGGCCCAGACAATTATAAGCTTAATGTTGGAACAATAACGTCCTTTCATAATAAAGATACCACAGATAACTTCACTCAAGTGACCACAGCAGCGAGCGTTCATAAAGAGTTTACCCAACAGCATAGACTCGATATTAAAGGTGATGCAGATTGGTTATATGAACCCAGAGGTAGTGGTTTAACCGAAGGTTTGGGGGATATTGTTAATGAATTAGTAAAGTACCAACAGCAAAATGTAACAACGCGTTATGAATATGGCGCAAAAAGCTCTAAAGCTCAAGTTGCGCTTATTGCTGGTTTTTTCAATAAAAAATACCAAAATTTTAGACCTGTATCTCAATATCGCGATTATGATAAAACTTTAGTGGGAATAACCGGTTACTACAATACGCTTGCAGCAACGCGCACTTTTTTGGAGCTAACACAAGAAAAGTACCGCTATGATGTTTTGCAAGCCAATGGTATTTCACGAGATTCAGATGACAGAAAAATATTACTGGGAATAGAGTGGGAGGCAACGGCGGTAACATCCGGTACCTTCAAAGTCGGTTATCAAGACAAAGATTTTTTTTCTGACCTACGTGAAGATTTTACCGGTTTAAGCTGGGAAGCCGCAGTACTTTGGCAACCACTTACTTATTCATCGTTACAATTTTTAACTAGCCGCTCAGCTAAAGATCCCTTAGTAGCAGGTGATTATATTAAAGAGAGTGTTTATAACATTACCTGGGATCACAATTGGAGTAATTACTTTAGTTCGTTGGCAAGTTTAAATTATGCAGATGAGCAATACACTGGGGATGTTGGCAGACAAGATAAAACAACAGCGGCTCGACTAGGTTTAAACTATTTGGTTAGTAACTTTGGGATGGTATCTAGTTACGTTGATTTTATAGATAAAAACTCTAATCAAAATACGATTGAATATGATCGTTTCATTGTCGGGATTAATTTTACCTTTGTTTTAAAGGCTAATCGATGAAATTTTGGATGCTTGTTTGCCTGGCTTTTTTATTAAGTTTTAATAGTTTTGGCCAAAATGCGCAAAACTATACTTTAGGGCCAGGTGACAAAATTGAAATAAAAGTTTTTGGCCAACCAGATTTAGATGTGACGGCGTTATTAGGTAACAGTGGCAAAGTTAATTACCCTTTTTTGGGAAAAGTTAAACTCGCTGGCCTAAATACATCACAGGTTGAACAAATAATAATAAGAGGGCTACAGCCTGACTATTTAGTTAACCCCAATGTGTATGCGCAAGTTACACAATATCGACCTTTTTATATTCATGGTGAGGTAAATAACCCAGGTGCATACCCTTATCAGCCGGCAATGACAGTAAATCAAGCGATTGCACTTGGCGGTGGATTAACAGAGCGAGCATCGATAGATAAAATATATATTTTTAAAGAACAAACCAAAGAGCAACAAATTAGAGGCAGTTTAAACAGTCAAATTGCAGCGGGCGACACCATTAAAATAGAACAGCGCTTGTTTTAAGCCGTTAAAGGCAGTGATGAATGAATCAAAAATCAGAAAAATTAAATAATAATGATGATGTAATTGAGTTGGGCATTAACTTTAATGTTATTAAGCAAGCAAAGTGGCGAATTTTGAGCTTTGCGATAGTTATTACATTATTAGCGATAATGATTACGTTAACTTTAATACCTAAATATAAAGCAAGTGCAACGTTATTAATTGAAGCTGAGCAGGCTAAAGCGGTTAGTTTTGAAGAAATATATGGTTTAGACTCAAACCAAAAAGAATATTATTTAACTCAATTTGAGGTAATAAAATCAGACAGTATTGCACGTGAAGTTATTACGAAACTAGATCTGCAGTCACACACTGACTTTATTCCAAAACCTTCAATATTTAATGAAGTTAATATACTAATTAAAGAGTTGCTGCCTTTTTTAAATAAAAAAGAAGTTGCTGCGCTCTCGTATGAAGATCAAGTTGAGCAACAAATGCAAGATTTGCTTAGTATATTTAATAAAGCATTAATAGTTTCACCAATTCGTAAAACGCAATTAGTTAGGGTGAGTTTTGAGTCGAGTGATTCTAAACTTGCAGCCTTAGTAGCAAATACGGTAGGTGAGGTATACATAGACAGCCAAATGCGCGCCAAAATGGGGATCACGCAACAGGCAACAAGCTGGTTAAACACACGCTTGTCACAGTTACGGATCCAATTAGATGATTCAGAGGTTCGACTGCAGGCGTACCGAGAGGCGCAGCAATTAGTTGATATAGAAGGTATTGCGGGGCTAGTGACACAAGAGCTAGAGCAAATGTCTCAGCAGTTAGTTGATGCTCGAGCCGCAAGAAATAATTTAAAGAGTATAAACAGAGTAATCAAGGAGTACGGAAATAATAATATAGAATTTTTAGGTAGTATGCCGGAAATAACATCACATAAAGTAGTACAAGATGTAAAGCGCGAGTTAGTACTTGTTGAGCGAAAAGTGAGTGACTTGGGCGAAGTATATGGCAATAAGCACCCAAAAATGATTTCTGCTAAAGCTGAACTTGCAACTGTAAAAGCTAATTTAAATAAGCAAATTAAAGGCCTAGTTACAGGTATCGAAAAAGAGTTAAACAGAACAACTCGAACCGTTAATACATTAGAAGCTGATCTAAAAAAAATCCGAGATGATTATCAATATATTACACGCAAAGAAACGCAGTATAATCAGTTAAAACGTGAAGTTGAAACTAACCGAAATATATTTAATACATTTTTATCTCGCTCTAAAGAAACCGAAGTAACCAGCGACTTCACCTCAGCAGCAGCTCGCTTTACCGATAGAGCATACACACCTAAATATCCCAGTAAGCCCAATAAAAAGCTTATTGTAATAATTACATTTATAGCTAGCTTTGCCTTTGCAGTAGTGATGAGCTTTATATTTGATGCATTAAACGATACGGTAAAAACAAAAAATGACGTTGAAAGTAAACTAGCGCAACGCATGCTAGGTTTATTACCCAAAGTTAAAATATCGAGAAAGAATCCGTTTCCGATATACGCATATTTAGAGGATAAATACCGTCGCTTTGCAGAATCTGTGCGTACATTTAGAACAAGCTTATTGCTTACTCAGTTAGACCGAAATCATCAAATAATAGCAGTTACATCAAGCGTCCCAGGTGAAGGGAAAACCACCACATCAGCTAACTTAGCCTTATCGCTTGCGCAAATGGGGAGCGTTTTACTGATTGATGCTGATTTACGTAAACCCAGCTTAGCAAAACGGTTTGATATACCTGTATTTCACCCGGGCTTAAGTAATTTAATTACTGGTACAGAGCAGTTTTCTGAGTGCGTTCATTTAGATGAGCGCTCTGGTGTTGCTATTATGCCAAGTGGGCAAATACCATCAAATCCGTTAGAGTTACTCTCTAGCGCCCGGTTTGATGAGTTATTAAAGGTTTTAAAAACCAAGTACGATCACATCATTATTGACACTCCCCCAACACAAGCGGTTAGTGACGCATTAGTAATTGCACAAAGTGTTGATTCGGTAGTGTATGTAGTGAGAGCAGACGTAACAAGGGTAAAACCGATTAAAGCTGGGTTAGAGCGTTTGTTTGAGGTAAAAGCACATGTGGCAGGCGTTATACTTAACCAAGTAGATATGAGCAAAACTAAAGATGAGCATAGCTACGGATACTATGATTATTATGATTACTCACAACCGCCAGAAAAACCTCAACCTAATGGCTAAATTATGATTGATATTCATTCGCATATTTTACCCGGTATTGACGATGGCGCTAAAAATTTAAATGAATCTTTAGCATTATTAAAGCTAGCGCAAAGTGATGGAATAACACATATGGTGATTACTCCGCATATTCATATAGGGCGATTTGATAACTCCGCGGTACAACTTCGCAGAGACTTAGCTGATTTAAAAGAGCATGCAAAACAGGCTCAAATTACTATAAAGCTAGCAGTAGCGGCAGAAGTACGCCTTGATATAGAGTTAATGGCACTGGTAAAGGCAAATAAATTGCCCTTTATTGGGAATTTAGCCGGAGCAAATTACTTATTGTTAGAGCTACCACATTCTCATGTACCACCAGGCTACGATAAGTTTATTGGTTGGTTAGTAAAACAAAATATTAAAGTGATTATACCTCACCCTGAACGTAACCGTGATATTCAGGCTAATCCTTTTTATATAGAACATTTAAAGCAGTTAGGTTGTGAGTTTCAATTAACCGCTTCAAGTATTGAAGGGGGGTGGGGGGATAAAGCAAAACAAATTAGCAATGACATGCTTAAAGGTAATTTAGTTAATTATGTTGCCTCTGATGCGCATTCGGTAAAACGTAGGCCGCCAATACTTAGTAAAGCAAAACACATTGTGAGTAATTTAGTAGGGGAGGATAAAGCACATATGTTATTTGTAACTAACCCTTGGCGCTTAACTGAGTCACTATTTTGTGATTAGTTTTAAATTAAATAGGTTAATCCCTATTATTGTTTTAGCGCTTATAACCTTGTTTATTGCCTATTACAGTATAAAAAGCATACGCGCCAATGCTTGGTATTTTAATGCTAGAAATACGCTGGAACAGCTGTCCTCTCCAATTAAGCGCTCAGAATTAAAGCAGGCCGAAAAAGCTATTACTTTAGCGGCTAAATTTGAGCCAAGCCATCCTCATTATTGGCACTTGAATGCGTATATAAAAATATTATCAGTAAGTATTTTAAATCAGCCGACTGTAATTAATGCTCCTACACATCAGCTGGCTTACCAACAAGCCGAACAAGCGCTTTTAAAGTCTATTGAATTAAGGCAAACATGGGCAGAAACTTGGATAGCATTGGCGCAAGTGGTGAGTTATCAAGATGGGCCCACAGAGCAGGTTTATGATTATATTCAACAAGCAAAAAAAGTAGGACCTTATAAGCTTGATGTACATTTAGGTATTATTCAAATAGCGTTGATTCATTGGTCGCAACTAACTCCACAATACAAAGCTTTATATGTTAACGAATTGAAGTTAGCAGTTAAATATGGCTATAAATTCAATCAAGTATTTGATATTGCAAAACAAAGTAATAGCTTACCCATATTGTGTTTATCGTTACAATTTGGTGGCGATTTCGATTCTGTTCGCAAAAGTTATATATTTAAAAAACATTGTGGTAGTGGCAAATAAAAATGCCCAGAGTTATAAAAACTCTGGGCTATAAAATGACTCTTAGTTGAGCCTTACGTTAACTGAAGACGCTTTCTTGATTATAGGGAGAAGAAGAAAGTACATATAAGTATAGCTAATATGATTAAAACCGCACATTTATTATCCGAATTTAAGTACTTTTAACAACCCAATCATATTCAAAAATGTATGCATGTTTTAATACTCACATTTTACATTAAACGCTGTTTAATTGCTCTGTGCCCATGTTATTAGCTGCGTATTTTGTACTAGATCACGTGGGAGTGAGTTTTTAACTTTATTTTTTTGCCATTTACCTAAGCCAATAGGGCAGCCACATAAAGTTAAAATAACTTCTCCTGTATTTTGGCTTACATCAGCTAAGCGAATATCCTTACCCTGAAAGTAGTCGTTAGCTTGAGTGTCGGTTAAAGGCAATACATTACTTTTACACTGCTTACCAAATGCGGTTGCAAACTCGTGGGCTAAACGCACGCCATTATTATGAATGGCACCAAGTTGAATGCCTAAACGGGCGTATTTAATTTTGTTTTGCACAGCTTCAAACTCTTGCGGAAATAACCACAGCTCTTTATCGCGCTGCATTAATATGCCCGGTAAGGTATTTAAACCAAATTGTTGCTTAAGTGTTTGCATAAAAACAGCACTTTTTTTGCTCTCAAATTGCTGAAACGGAAAAGCACCTTTTTTGACTTTTAGATTTGGGTTGTCGCAACTTGCTTGCTTTTTGAATTTGGCAATAAAAAAGCCTTCACTGTCAAACGTTTGCGGCCACACATGTAAATACCCCTCTGACGTAGTTGCTTTACTTGCGCCAGGAAATAGATCACTTAAAGACTCGGGTATTATACAGTCGCCAAATTCACTGAGTAAAAAGTCGCACACGTGTTGGTTTTCAAGTGGAGTAAGCGTACAGGTTGAATACACTAAGGTTCCACCGGGCTTTAAGGCGTAAAATGCACTTTTAATTAGATCTTTTTGTACTTGGGCAATTTCAATATTAGAGTCGATAGACCAATTTTTTAGTGCATCTGCATCTTTTCGTACTGTGCCTTCGCCAGAGCAGGGGGCATCGAGTAAAATGCTATCAAAGCACTCAAACATGTAATTACCAAAAACCACCCCATCAAAATGCGATAACGCACAGTTACCTACTCCCATGCGTTTTAAAGTAGCGCTAAGTACTTTTAAGCGTGATGACGAAAGCTCATTTGCAACCAACACCCCTTGGTTATTCATTAGTGCAGCAAGCTGCGAAGTTTTAGAGCCAGGTGCAGATGCCATATCAAGAACGTAATTAGTGTGCTCTATACTTTGTTTTAGTGCTATGGGGGGCAGCATGGAGCTTGCTTCTTGAACATACATAGCACCGCTAAGGTGAAGATCGGTATTGCCAAGTGCTAGGTTTTGCTCTTCTGCGGCAGGGCGCTCTAACCAAAAACCTTCCTCGCACCATGGAATAGGAGTGAGTAGCCAATTTTTTTGCTTAGCGTATTGCTTAAACTCAGTAACAGATATTTTTAAGGTATTAACACGAATAGATTTTCGTAGTGGCCGCCGGCAAGCATTAATAAAGTCGTCTATATCTAGGTGTGCAGGTAAATAGGTTTTTACATCATCGATAAAGTGCTCGGGGATAAAGGTATTTGCGTCCACGGTTTGGCCAGTCGTTATATTAAAGACAAATAATAACATTTCTTAAAGTGTGTTTCAGTGCTTAACAGGTAAAAAGTTAGTTTTTATTGGTGTCGACACTTAGCGGTGGTTTATCACTTTAGAGCAGGTAATTATTATACTTTAGGCTAATGATGTCGACAATGCGTGTGTTTTTTAAGCTTTTCATACTGTTTTAGGGTTGACACTTAGTGGTAGTGAGTTCATAGTGGCTTTATAAATTGTCGACAATCTAATAGTAACCTATGACGCAAAGCCTGTTAAATGAAACACCTATTACAACCGCATCAGATCAAGTGTTTGTAAATATGCGCCGAGAAATAGTAGAGGGCAGCATAGCACAAGGCAGTAAAATATCTGAGCCAGAACTGGCAAAGCGTTATGGAGTAAGCCGTGCAACGCTGCGTGAAGCGTTAAATCGTTTAGAAAGCTGTTATTTAGTTGAGCGTAAAGCCAACATAGGTTGCCGAGTTGTATCGTTAACAGCAGATCGCTTGATAGAAGTTTATCAAGTGCGCAGTGCCTTAGAGGGCTTGGCGTGTCGTCTTGCTGCCGACAATATGGCAGCCGATGAAGTCCAAGGTTTAAAGCAATTACTTAATCAGCATTTAAAAACGCAACGAGTAAAAGAAGGCGAGTCGTACTATCAAGAAGCAGGTGATTTAGATTTTCATTACCGCATTATTAAAGGCAGTAAAAATGCCCACTTGATTCATTTGCTATGCCACGACCTTTATCAATTAATAAGAATGTACCGCGTACAAATGGGTATGGTTGGTCCGCGGGTATCAAAAGCATTTGATGAGCACTTAGCTATTATTAATGCGATTGAAAACCACGATGGTGAATTAGCCGAAATGTTGATGAAGCGCCACATAAGTGCTTCACAAGCCAATATTCAAACTAAATTTGATTTACTTGCAGCGCAAACTAAAGCCAGTTAAATAAATCGTTTTAGTATTTAAAATATCAAAACTGCCCCAGAGCAGCCACCGTTCAAAGTTAGGAGAAACGAATGTCAGCAGGATCAAAGTTTAAACAGGCTATTGCCAATAATCACCCATTACAAATAGTGGGTACTATTAATGCGTACACAGCAATGATGGCTGAAAAAATGGGTCATCAGGCAATTTACTTATCGGGTGCTGGTGTTGCCAATGCTTCTTTTGGTATGCCTGATTTAGGTATGACTAGCCTTGATAACGTGCTTGAAGATATTCGCCGTATTACCGGTGCAAGCGACTTACCTTTATTAGTAGATGCAGATACAGGTTGGGGTGGTGCGTTTAATATTGCCCGTACAGTAAAAGAAATGACTAAAGCAGGCGCTGCCGGTTTCCATATTGAAGACCAAGTAGCGCAAAAGCGTTGTGGCCACCGCCCAAATAAAGAAATAGTTAGCCAAGGTGAAATGGTTGACCGTATTAAAGCTGCTGTAGATGCAAAAACCGATAGTGACTTTTACATTATGGCACGTACCGATGCGTTTCAAAAAGAAGGTTTAAATGCCGCTATTGAGCGCGCAGCAGCGTGTGTTGAAGCCGGTGCAGACGCCATTTTTGCAGAAGCCGTGCACGACCTTGCCGACTACCAAGCATTTACAAAAGCGATTAACGTTCCTGTATTGGCTAACATTACTGAGTTTGGTCAAACGCCTATTTATACTAAAGAGCAGTTAGGCGATGTAGGCGTTGAAATGGTGCTTTACCCATTAAGCGCATTTAGAGCGATGAACAAAGCAGCCTATAATGTATATAGCTCAATTTTAAATGAAGGTTCGCAACAAAGCCAAATTGAAAATATGCAAACCCGTGCTGAGCTTTATGATTTTTTAGATTATCACACCTATGAAAATACCCTAGATAACCTTTTTTCATCAACTAAATAATAATAACAATTTAAGGAGATAAATTATGAGTACTAAAGTATTAGCGGGTGCAGGTTTACGCGGTCAAGTAGCAGGTCAAACTGCATTATGTACAGTAGGCCAAACAGGTTCAGGTTTAACTTATTGTGGTTACGATATTAGCGAGCTTGCTGAAAAAGCGCAGTTTGAAGAAGTATCGTTTTTATTATCTCGTGGCGAATTACCAACAACCGGTGAGCTTGCAGAATACAAAGCTAAACTAAAAAGCTTACGCGGCTTACCACAAGCACTTAAAACAGTGCTTGAGAACATTCCAAAAGACGCACACCCAATGGATGTGATGCGCACAGGTTGCTCTATGCTGGGTAACCTTGAAATGGAAAATGATTTTAGCGAAGCCAACGATGCGATTGACCGCATGGTTGCAGTATTTCCAAGTATTATTTGTTACTGGTATCGCTTTACGCATGATGGCGTACGCATTGAAACGCAAACAGATGATGACTCAGTTGGCGCGCATTTTTTAACCTTATTACACGATAAAGCCCCGTCTGAGCTATTTGCTCAAGTAATGAATGTGTCACTAATTTTATACGCAGAGCATGAATTTAATGCCTCAACCTTTACTGGTCGTGTGTGTGCATCAACGCTATCTGATATTCATTCATGTGTAACCGGTGCCATAGGTACGTTACGTGGGCCATTACATGGTGGTGCTAACGAAGCGGCAATGGATATGATTGAAAACTTCACCAGCGCAGATCAAGCAGAGCAAGAAATTATGGGCATGCTTGAGCGTAAAGATAAAATTATGGGCTTTGGCCACGCTATTTATCGCGAATCAGATCCACGTAACGTAATTATTAAAAAGTGGTCTGAAAAGCTCGCAGCAGAAGTAGGTGATGATGTACTTTATCCTGTGTCTGTTCGTTGTGAAGAAGTAATGTGGCGCGAGAAAAAGTTATTTTGTAATGCTGATTTCTTCCACGCATCGGCGTATCACTTTATGGATATTCCGACCAAATTATTTACGCCAATATTTGTAATGAGCCGCGTAACAGGTTGGACAGCACACGTTAAAGAGCAACGTGCAAATAACCGTATTATTCGTCCAAGTGCTGATTACACTGGGCCAGATGCACGTAGCTACACACCTATCGAATCACGTTAAAATTATTTGGTGGGCACGTAAAGTGCTCACCTTTTTTATTTGCTGCACACTATTTTAAGGCTCATCACTTTTCACTCTCTCCTTAAATAAGCTAGTAGTGCACAACCACCGTCACCAAATTAGCGAATATTTTAATGACTATAATAAATAATACTGAATATCGAAAACCCTTACCCAATTCAAACGTTGATTATTTTGATGCTCAAGCAGCTGTTGATGCAATTAAACCAGGTGCATATGCAACACTGCCTTATACATCACGTGTATTTGCCGAAAACTTAGTGCGCCGCTGCGATCCAGCAATGCTTACCGATGCACTAAACCAGTTGATTGAACGCAAACAAGATTTAGACTTTCCTTGGTATCCGGCGCGTGTAGTGTGTCACGATATTTTGGGTCAAACTGCACTGGTTGACTTAGCTGGACTGCGTGACGCGATTGCTGCTAAAGGTGGCGATCCGTCTAAAGTAAACCCAGTTGTACCTACGCAATTAATTGTAGATCACTCTTTGTCGGTAGAGCATGCAGGGTTTGATCCCGATGCATTTGAAAAAAACCGTGCTATAGAAGACAGACGTAACGATGACCGTTTCCATTTTATAAACTGGACCAAAACAGCGTTTAAAAATATTGATGTGATCCCGCCAGGTAACGGCATTATGCATCAAATTAACCTTGAAAAAATGTCGCCGGTAATTCAAAACCGCGATGGTATTGCCTTCCCAGATACCTTAGTAGGTACAGATAGCCATACTCCACACGTTGATGCACTGGGTGTTATTGCTGTGGGTGTAGGTGGCCTTGAAGCAGAAAGCGTAATGCTAGGGCGCGCTTCGTACATGCGCCTGCCAGACATTGTAGGGGTTGAGCTAACAGGTAAGCGCCAACCGGGTATTACCGCTACCGATATCGTACTGGCTATTACTGAATTTTTACGCGCGCAGCGTGTGGTATCAGCATACTTAGAATTTTACGGTGAAGGTGCCGATGCACTTACGCTGGGCGATCGTGCAACTATTTCAAATATGACGCCTGAATTTGGTGCCACAGCGGCGATGTTTTACATCGACGATATGACCATAGATTATTTGCGTTTAACGGGTCGTGAAGAAGAGCAAATTGCACTGGTAGAAAACTACGCTAAAACCACCGGCCTGTGGAGCGATAGCTTAAAAACAGCGCAGTACGATCGCGTGCTTAAGTTTGATTTATCAAGTGTGGGGCGCAACATTGCTGGGCCATCAAATCCACATCGCCGTGTATCTACAAGCGATTTAGCTAAAGAAGGTATTTCAGGCGTAGTTGAAAACGAAGCAGGCTTAATGCCAGATGGTGCGTGTATTATTGCCGCTATTACCAGCTGTACAAACACCAGTAACCCACGCAACGTGATTGCCGCGGCATTACTTGCGCGTAATGCTAACGCCAAGGGTTTAACGCGTAAACCTTGGGTAAAAACCTCATTAGCACCGGGCTCTAAAGCCGTGCAATCGTACCTAGAAGACGCTAACTTACTTACTGAACTTGAACAGCTAGGTTTTGGTATTGTTGGTTTTGCTTGTACTACGTGTAATGGCATGAGTGGCGCGCTTGACCCTGTAATTCAAAAAGAAGTGATTGATCGCGACTTATACGCCACCGCGGTACTGTCGGGTAACCGTAACTTTGACGGCCGTATTCATCCTTACGCCAAACAAGCGTTTTTAGCATCGCCGCCTTTGGTTGTTGCTTATGCAATTGCCGGTACGATTCGTTTTGATATTGAAAAAGATATACTAGGTAAAGATCAGCAAGGTAACGACGTTACCCTTAAAGATTTATGGCCGTCAGATGAAGAAATTGACGCAGTAGTTAAGCAAAGCGTTAAGCCAGAGCAATTTAGAAAAGTATACGAGCCCATGTTTAACTTAACCGTAGATTACGGTGAAGATAACGACCCGCTATACGAATGGCGTCCAGAAAGCACTTATATTCGCCGACCTCCTTATTGGGAAGGTGCATTAGCGGGCGAGCGTACCATGACAGGTATGCGTGCACTGGCAGTACTTGGCGATAACATTACAACCGATCACTTATCGCCTTCAAATGCGATAATGGCCAGCAGTGCCGCGGGTGAATACCTATTAAAAATGAACGTACCTGAGGAAGACTTTAACTCATACGCAACCCATAGGGGCGATCATTTAACAGCGCAGCGCGCTACGTTTGCTAACCCTAAATTGCTAAATGAAATGGTACTTGATGAAAGCGGCGAAATTAAGCAAGGTTCGTACGCGCGCATAGAACCAGAGGGCAAAAATACTCGCATGTGGGAAGCAATCGAAGCATACATGCAGCGTAAGCAACCACTTATTATTGTGGCTGGCGCAGATTATGGCCAAGGCTCGTCGCGCGATTGGGCGGCAAAAGGCGTAAGACTCGCGGGTGTTGAAGTAATTGCAGCTGAAGGGTTTGAGCGTATTCACCGTACTAACTTAGTGGGTATGGGTGTTTTACCGTTAGAGTTTAAAGTGGGAACAACTCGTAAAACACTCAAACTAGATGGCAGTGAAAGTTACGATGTAACGGGTGAACCAACCCCTGGTTGCACACTTAACTTGTCGATCACTCGTAAAAATGGCGAAGTACTAAACGTACCAATGAAATGTCGTATAGATACACAAGAAGAGCTGTCTATTTATGCTGCAGGTGGTGTATTACAACGCTTTGCACAAGACTTTTTAGAAGCTACAAAAACAGCATAAGGGCAGGGTTAATTATGTTTAAACCACAAATTAAAGTACCTGCCACATACATGCGTGGCGGTACTAGCAAAGGGGTGTTTTTTAACCTTAGTGACTTGCCAAAGCCTGCCCAAGTGGCAGGTGAGGCACGTAATAACTTATTACTGCGCGTTATTGGCAGCCCAGATCCGTACGGCAAACAAACCGATGGTATGGGCGGTGCTACATCTAGCACCAGTAAAACGGTTATTTTAAGTAAAAGTGAGCAAGCCGATCACGATGTTGACTATTTATTTGGCCAAGTGGCAATAGATAAAGCATTTGTTGATTTTAGCGGCAACTGCGGTAATTTAACCGCAGCTGTCGGTGCTTTTGCTATTAGTAATGACTTAGTTGATAAAAGCCGTGTACCCGATAATGGCGTTGCTGTTGTACGTGTGTGGCAAGCCAATATTAAAAAAAGCATTTTAGTGCATGTACCTATGACTAATGGTAAAGTACAAGAAACCGGTGACTTTGAGCTAGACGGCGTTACATTTGCAGCAGCTGAAGTAAAACTTGAATTTATTGACCCTGCAGATGGCGACGGGGCGTTATTCCCAACTGGCAATGTGGTTGATGACCTAGAAGTGCCGGGAGTCGGTACTTTAAAAGCGACGATGATCAACGCAGGCATTCCCACCATTTTTGTTAATGCAAGCGACATTGGTTATACCGGCACTGAATTGCAAGATGATATAAACGCAGATGCAGCAGCGCTTGAAAAGCTTGAAACCATTCGTGCCTATGGCGCAGTTAAAATGGGACTCATACAAAATATTGATGAGGCAGCAGCACGCCAACATACACCTAAAGTGGCATTTGTTGGTGCAGCACAAAATTACAAAGCGTCAAGCGGTAAGCAAATTAACGCCAGTGAAATTAACTTGTTAGTGCGCGCTATGTCTATGGGTAAATTACACCATGCAATGATGGGCACAGCAGCAGTAGCTATTGGTACCGCTGCGGCAATTGACGGTACGTTAGTTAATTTAGCCGCTGGTGGCGGGGCATTGAGTGAAGTTAACTTTGGTCACCCATCGGGCACCTTAAAAGTAGGCGCACACGCTACAAATACGGATGGTAACTGGCAAGTAACTAAAGCCAGTATGAGCCGCAGTGCACGGGTGCTTATGGAAGGCGTGGTAAGAGTACCGCAATAAAGCATTGTTTTAATTACGATTAAGTTATTTATAATTTATGCATAAGTTGATGCGGTAATACTTTAGGGTATTGCTCATCAACTTTTTTTGGTTATGGGCTATTTTTGATACTCGTTGACTCTCGTTTGACCAAGCGGGGTAAATATTTATGCTCACTGTGACTGACACTTTCAACTATTTCATTTTTAAAGTGTGTTAACGCCAACTGAGCTGCGTGCTGCGCCATTTTTTCAATGGGATAGTTTAAAGTGGTTAGTTTTGGCCTTGAATAACGTGCAATCAGCACATCATCAAAACCAATCACCGACACATCACCGGGTACTTTATAGCCATTATCTTCAAGTGTTGAAATAGCACCAATAGCCATAGCATCGTTATAAACAAAAATAGCGCTGAAGGGCTGCCCAGAGGCTAATAAGTTTTGCGCAGCGCTTTGTCCGCCTTGTAGGGTAGGCTCCGCGTATTTAATCAGCGCAGGGCTAATGGGGCTGCCTGCCATATTTAGTTCTGCCGAAAAGCCATTAAGGCGTAGCGCAGGATCTTCAATTTGATATTTACTGCTTATACAGGCAATGTTTTTATGTTTGAGCGTCATTAGATGGCGCGCTGCTATTTTTGCGCCTTCTTCGTTATCTAACCAAATACATTTATGTTTTATTTGCTCAATGTGTCTATTGATAAGCACTAAGCCAGGGAGTTTTTCACATAAGGTGATTAGTTCGCAGTCAGGAATTATTTTACTATGCATAACAACAGTTTGGCAGCGGCGCTCAAGTAATAAATTAATAGCTGCGCGTTCAGATTCTACACTTTGTCCTGCGGTACTTAACAGCAATTGCATATTATTTTCGCGGGCTACTTTATCTACCCCGCTGGCTAATGATGCAAAAAATGGATCGCTAAGTTCGGGGATCACCACGCCTATGGTCATACTTTTTCGGGTTACTAAAGCACGTGCATTAGCATTGGGCGTGTAGCCAAGCTCTTGCATTACTTTATTTACTTTTTCTATGGTTGCCTTACTTACTTTAGGGCCATTATTAATTACACGAGATACCGAGGCGATAGACACGCCTGCAATTCTGGCTACATCTTTTATTGTTGTCATTGGCGGGTAATCGTTTACCCTTTTCGGTTTTATCATAAACCACATTTGAGATATTTATGGATACAATTTTTGACCCAACTGAGCATCCACATCGTCGCTACAATCCATTGATTGATGAGTGGGTGTTAGTTTCACCGCATCGTGCCAAACGACCTTGGCAGGGACAAGTTGAAACTCTCGATGAAGACGTTAGAGAAAGTCATGATGAAAGCTGTTTTTTATGTGCTGGTAATACCCGCATAAACGGTGAAGTTAATGACAACTATAAAAAAACTTATGTGTTTACTAATGACTTTGCAGCTCTGAAAATTGATACTCCAGAATTTAAAACAGACGATCCGCTATTTAAAATGGCCACAGAGCAAGGCGAAAGTCGTGTTATTTGCTTCTCTCCAGATCACAGCAAAACCTTACCGCAACTTAGTATTAGCGCTATTACCGACATTGTTAAAACGTGGCAAAGCCAGTGCTTAGAGTTAGGCGAAAAGTATAACTGGGTGCAGGTATTCGAAAACAAAGGGGCGATGATGGGGTGCTCAAATCCGCATCCGCATGGCCAAATTTGGTCGCAGCAGCAATTACCTACTTTGGTAAATAAAAAACAACATGCGCTGAGCGACTATGCTAAAAAATATAACAGTAACTTATTACTTGATTACGCTCAGCGTGAAGCGCAGTCGGGCGAGCGTGTTGTTGTTAAAAATGAAGATTGGCTGGTGGTTGTACCGTACTGGGCAGGCTGGCCATTTGAAACCTTATTATTACCGCGTTTTGCGTTAACACGTATGGTCGACTTAACCCCAGAACAAGCGGTAACTCTAGCCGATGCATTAAAACAAATTACCACTAAATACGACAATTTATTTAATTGTTCGTTCCCATATTCTATGGGCTGGCACGGCGCGCCTTATGATGGGCAAGAGCATAGTGAATGGCAGCTTCATGCAAGCTTTTTTCCACCATTATTACGCTCAGCTACTGTGCGTAAATTTATGGTGGGTTACGAAATGATGGCTGAATCACAACGTGATTTAACCCCAGAGCAAGCAGCACAAAGATTACGTGATGTACCAAACGTACATTATAAGGAGGCTAAGTAATGCCAAGAACTACAATGCTTATTAGCCAATTTGAACAACATTTTAATTGCCCGCCAGAACAGCTATTTCATGCACCTGGGCGCGTTAACCTCATTGGTGAACACACAGATTATAATGATGGTTTTGTGCTACCTGCTGCGATTAATTTTGGCACCGACATTGCTGCAAAAGCACGAGCTGATCGCAACATTAACGTCTTAGCAATTGATTGTAACAGCGAAACCAATAGTTTTAGCCTAGATAAAATAGAATTTAGCCAACAACAAATGTGGGTTAATTATATTCGCGGCACACTGCAAGCATTAATGCAAAGCTATCCAAATATTAGTGGCGCCGACTTAGTGGTATCGGGAAATGTGCCACAAGGTACAGGTTTGAGTTCATCAGCTAGTTTTGAAATTGCTCTTTTAAAAACGTTTGCAACATTAAACAATATTCCGCTCGATGGTGTTAAAGCGGCACTTATGGGACAAAGTGCTGAAAATAATTTTGTCGGCTGTAATTGCGGCATTATGGATCAATTAATTTCATCGATGGGCAAGCAAGGGCATGCCATGTTGCTCGATTGCAGAAGTTTAACCTTTGAATATGCTGTGATTCCAAAGGGAATGTCGTTAGTTATTGTTAACTCTAATGTTAAAAGAGGGCTGGTCGACAGCGAATACAATACCCGACGCGAGCAATGCGAAGCTGCAGCAAAGCACTTTAATAAACCGGCATTGCGCGATGTTACTCTTGAGGAACTAGAAGCAGAGCAAGCTAATTTACCGCCATTAATATATAAGCGCGCTAAACATATAGTCACTGAAAATACCCGTACCGAACTAGCTCTCAAAGCGCTAAACGTCAATGATATGGTAACTATGAGCCAACTTATGGCACAATCGCACCTATCAATGAAAAATGATTTTGATATTACTACCTCTCAAATAGACTTTTTAGTGGATATTACTGCTCAAGTTTTAGGCGAACAAGGCGGCGTGCGTATGACCGGTGGTGGTTTTGGTGGTTGTATCGTTGCTTTAACACCGGATCATTTAGTTGAGCAAGTACGTAACACTATTGACACACATTATTATGCAAAAACAGGGCTTCAAGCAGACGTTTACGTATGCCTGGCTTCTCAAGGTGCTTTTAGTAATTAATAAAACACAATAAAAATCAATAAGACAACAAGGTTAAAGTTATGAAATTACAACCGCTCGACATTGCCATATTTTTTACTTATGTGGTGGGGTTATTAGTACTCGCGCTGTGGATCTCGCGAGAGGAGAAAGGTGCCAGTAAAAATACTGAAGACTACTTTCTTGCTAGTAAAGCACTGCCTTGGTGGGCAATTGGTGCATCATTAATTGCTTCAAATATATCGGCAGAACAAATTATTGGCATGTCTGGTTCGGGCTATGCGATTGGTTTAGCTATTGCATCTTATGAGTGGATGGCAGCAATTACCTTAATTATTGTAGGTAAATATATGCTGCCGATATTTCTTAAAAATGAAATATTTACTATGCCGCAATATTTAGAGCAACGCTTTAATAGCAAAGTTAAAACAGTGTTAGCGCTGTTTTGGCTAGCGGTATATGTATTTGTAAATTTAACCGCTGTTTTATGGCTTGGTGGTTTAGCAATAGAAACCGTTGCCGGTGTTGACTGGATGTACGGAATGATCTTTTTAGCCTTATTTTCAGTCGCTTATTCACTTTATGGTGGTTTGAAAGCCGTTGCTTATACCGATATTTTACAAGTAGTACTGCTGGTATTTGGTGGCTTGTTTTTAAGTTACTTAGCACTAGATGCAGTGGCAGATGGCGATGGGATAATAGCAGGTTTTGGTGTTTTAACTGAGCAGCTACCTAACCACTTTGATATGATTTTAAGCCCAGATAGCCCGCATTATATGAGTTTACCTGGTTTATCAGTATTAATTGGTGGCCTGTGGATAATGAACATTAGCTACTGGGGATTTAATCAATATATTATTCAGCGCGCACTTGCCGCTAAAAACCTTAAAGAAGCACAAAAAGGTATTGCCTTTGCTGCCTATTTAAAATTATTAATGCCAGTAATTGTAGTGTTGCCAGGTATTGCTGCGGTTGTTTTATACCCGCAACTTACCACGCCAGATCAAGCGTATCCGTCTATGATGGCGTTAATGCCAACAGGTATTAAAGGTCTTATTTTTGCTGCATTAGTGGCGGCAATTGTTTCATCACTTGCCTCTATGACTAACAGTATTTCAACTATTTTCACTATGGATATTTACAGCAAGTTAAAACCAGGTAAATCACAAAAACATTATGTATTTATAGGCCGCTCAGCTGCATTAATATCTTTAGCTATAGCCTTGGTTGTGGCAGAGCCATTATTAGGTAAGTTCGATCAAGCGTTTCAATATATTCAAGAATTCACCGGTTTCTTTACTCCAGGTATTGTAGTGATTTTTGTAATGGGTATGTTTTGGTCAAAAGCCAGTTCAGCGGGTGCGTTAGCTGCGGCAATTGGCTCGGCTGTATTCTCAATCCTGTTAAAAGTTTACTGGGTAGCGCTGCCATTTATGGACAGAGTAGGCTTAGTATTTTTACTGTGTTTAGCATTGTGTGTAATTGTATCATTAGCTAAGCCAGATAAAGGCCAAGACAGTAGCGTTAGCCTAGACGATGTTAACTTTAAAACCTCAAGCAACTTCAACATAGCGGCATTGGGTGTAGTTATCATCTTAATCGCTTTGTATACTACTTGGTGGTAATGCAGAATGCTTACTAAGTGAGTATGACAGCCATAGCTATCTGCTCACGTGTTTAACGCAAAATATAGTGAATCAAAGCAGCTTAGGTTGCTTTGATTTTTTTGTGTTCTAATAGACATAACAAGAAAACAGTAAATGAATCAATTACACAGTTATATATTAAGCAATGAGCAAGGCATGCGGGTCGAAATATTAAATTATGGCGCGCGGGTTAAATCTATTTTATTTCCGGTAAACGATACACCCACAGAAATGACAGTCGGGTATGTCGATAGCAGTCGTTATTTAACCGATACTTATTATTTAGGTGCTACCTGTGGTCGCGTTGCTAATCGTATTAGTGGTGCTAGTTTTGAGCTTGAAGGTGAGCAATATTTACTGAGTAAAAATGATGGTGAAAATTGCTTACATGGCGGTGCGGATAACTTTTCTCTGCGTTTTTGGCAAGTGCAATCGAGTACTGCCAACGAAGTGATTTTGAGCTTAAGCTCAGAAGATGGCGACCAAGGTTTTCCTGGCAAGGTTGAAATGCAAATACGTTATCATTTATCACATGATAATAAGTTGACTATGAGTTTTAGCGCAACCACAAATAAAGCAACCCCTATTAACGCTACTAATCATTGCTACTTTAATTTAGGTGAGCAAAATTGCTTGCCACTCACGTTACAAATAAATGCGGCCAGCTATTTAGAGCGTGACAATAACAGCTTACCAACTGGTAGAGTGTTAAGTGTCAAAAATAGTGACTTTTGTTTTGACCAACCGGTTATTATTGGCCAGCATCTGCAGTCAGCTCAGCACCCACAACTAACAGGGCCAACAGGGTTTGATCATTGTTTTGTTATAAATCAGCCACAAGCAAACAAAGCTGCAGCGGTATTAAGCTCATTACGCAATAAAGTTAAAATGTCGTTGTACACCGACCAAGCATCTATACAGCTTTATACTGGTGCATTTTTAGCCGCACCATTAAGCCCTGATCAGGGAGTGTGTTTAGAAGCGCAAAATTATAGCGATGCAGTAAACTTTCCAGATTTTGAAAACTCAATACTAAAGCCGGGCGAAGTTTATAATAAATATATTAGCTATCACTTTGAAAATATTTAAATAAAGCTGTGCTAATAGATAGCACAGCTTTATTCGCTATTTAGTATAAGGGCTATGAGCTATTTTTTAACGGGAATATCTTCGAGTATCTTTAAAATAGCCTGATTACTGTTTAATTTGGCTAAATCGATTAGGTAACTTTTTTCAAGATCTTGCATAGGTTGCTTTGTTAATAGCGCTTTTACTGACTCTTCTTCTGCATTTACTATGGCGGTTTTTAACGCTGCAAAGTTTGCGATACTGTGTTCATTTTGCTCAGTCATATTAAATCCTCTTATTGGCGCGAGTTGTGACTTTTAAAGTTATGGCCTTAACTACTTGGCCATATAATTAAATCTACGCGCTTTCATAAACCAGCCAGCGGTGTACTTACTCAATAACAAATAAGTCCATAAAGCTATTTACAGGCATGGCCTCAAGCGCTGTTTGATTTTTACAAAGCGTGAAAATAGTGTGGCATTGTTTATTCTCAAAGCGGGATGCTAAATTAGCTTTAAATTTCTGCTCCAATAGTGGTATCCCTTCTTCACGACGGCGACGATGACCCACAGGGTATTCTATAACTATGTCCTCGGTGCTACTGCCATCTTTAAAGAATACCTGAATAGCATTGGCGATAGAGCGTTTATCATCCTCTAAATATTCTTTGGTAAAGCGTGCATCTTCTACAATGTGCATTTTGTTGCGCAGCTCATCAATAATCGGGTGTGCGTTATGAAATTCGTCTTCGTAATGATCAGCGGTTAAATTGCCAAATATTAACGGCACTGCAATCATGTATTGTAAACAATGATCGCGATCGGCTGCGTTAGCAAGGGAACCCGTTTTTGAAATAATACGAATGGCCGACTCGTGAGTACGCACAACAATTTTATCAATATCAGCTAACCGATCTTTTACCTGAGGATGTAAAATAACCGACGCTTCAGCGGCTGTTTGGGCATGAAACTCAGCAGGAAACGATATTTTAAATAAAATATTTTCCATAACATAACTGCCGTAGTCTTGGGTGAGTAAAAACTGCCGTTCGGCCTCAGGTTTAAGTGCTTGGTCTTTGTTGGTTTTAGAAAAAGAGACATCATAAAACCCCCATTGCGGGGCTGTTAACACGCTTGGAATGCCCATTTCACCACGCATAGATATATCAGCTAAATGAACAGCTCGGGAAGTTGCATCGCCAGCAGCCCATGATTTACGAGAGCCTGCATTGGGTGCATGCCTATAGGTACGCAGCGCTGAGCCATCTACCCAAGCTTGTGATATAGCGGCCATAATTTGTTGTTTATTGCCGCCCATCATTTTAGTGGCAACCGCAGTAGATGCAACCCGTACTAATAATACGTGGCATAAACCCACCCGATTAAACGAATTTTTTAGCGCTATTACGCCTTGAATTTCATGCGCCATGATCATGGCTTCTAGCACTTCGCGCATTTTTAAAGGTTGTTCACCCTTGCTCAGTCTCACTTGAGATAGATGATCAGCAACGGCTAAAATAGCACCTAAGTTATCTGACGGATGACCCCATTCGGCGGCCAACCAAGTATCGTTATAATCGAGCCAGCGAATAATACAGCCAATATCCCATGCCGCTTTTACAGGGTCGAGTACCAAAGATGTGCCCGGTACGCGTGCACCATTAGGCACAATAGTACCTGCTACTATAGGGCCGAGGAGTTTGCTGCATTCAGGAAATCGCAGCGCTAATAGCCCACACCCTAAAGTGTCTATTAAACAGTTACGGGCAGTATTGAGTGCTTCCTTGCTGCTTACTTTATAATTTAATACATAATCAGCTATATCTTGTATTACATGGTCGTAATCAGGGCGATTATTAATATCTACATTATTACTCATTTTTTATCCTTATTCGTTTAATGTTAACGATTAGAATGTGCACTGAGTATTTAATACATATTTATTAAACACTTTTATTTTTAACTAGTTTACGTTTCAACCATAGCACGAGGCGTTACCAGCTAATAGGGAAGCAGGTAAACATAATGTCGTATATTTAAAATACACTTATGACTAGGTGAAATTATTATGTACACAGAAATATTGGGCGCTTTTGTATTAAATATTGTGTAATCTGTATTTAATTACCTAAATTCAAGATAATAGTGGAGACGCAAAAATTAAAAAGGGCAGCGTAGAGATCCGAGTGGATTTTGCGCTGCCCTTATTTATGCAAACTTAACGTTTAAAGTCATGTTTGTATTTAGTTGGTGATTAATCACCATTGCTTATAAACCCAAGTTTACAATTATAACTTAGGTCGCGTACCTTCAGCGTTAGACACTACCGCATCAATTTGTACTAGCGCGTTCATAGGGATAGCTGATACGCCTACCACAGTTCTTGCTGGCAAATCACCTTTAAAGAAGCTGGCGTACACTTTATCAATAGCGGCAATATCGCTAATGTTTTTAACTTGAATGTTAACTTTTACAAGGTCGTCCATAACATGATCAATACTCTCTACAATGGCTTTAATATTGTTTAAGCACTGTGTTGCTTGTGTTGTTACGTCATCAGCTACAAGATTAGCCGTTTTTGCATCAATGGGTAATTGTGCTGAAATATGGTTGTAGTGCGAAAACGCCACTGTTTGTGTAGATAGAGCATTAATTGGGGCATTTTTGGTATTACTTGCTCTAATAATAATGCCGTGTCTGTCCTCAACTGCTTGTGGTGGTGTGCCATCACCATGGGATATAACTGCATCAATTTGTACTAAAGCATCCATAGGCAGTGCTGCAACAACCATGGTTGATCTAGCTGGTACGTAAGCTACAGCTCTGGCAATAGCTGAGTCTGGAAAAAAGGTTGTATAAATTTCGTTTATTGCGTCAATATCTGCCGGATTTTTAACAAATATATTTACCTTAACTATGTCGTCAAAGGGTACGTCAATACTCTCTAAAATAGCTTTAATATTGCTTAAACACTGTTTAGTTTGATTTTTTATACCACCTGTTACTATTTCTCCCGATTTAGGATCGACAGGTAACTGAGCAGAAATATTATTGTAATGAGAAAAAGCAACCGTATGCGAAGACACTGAGCATGTAGGTGCATTTTTGCTATTTTTTGCTACTTTAATTAAATCGCAAGGTGCTTGCGGTGTAGTACCTTCGCCATTAGAGATAAGCGCATCCATTTGTACTAATGCACCCTCTAGCGGTAAAGCTGCCACGGCAACTGTTGTGCGTGTTGGTAAGTAGTCTTGGAAGAAACTAGCGTATACGTCGTTTACAGCATCAATATCTGTGATGTTTTTTAAAAACACATTAATTTTAATCACATCGTCCATAACATGATCAATACTTTCAATAACCGCTTTAATATTTGTTAAACACTGTTTTGCCTGTGTTTTTATATCATCAGCTACAATGTTACCGCTTTTAGGAGCAATCGGTAATTGTGCTGAAATATTATTGTAATGCGAAAAAGCAACTGTTTGCGTAGCTACAGTGCAGCTTGGTGCATTATTGGTGTTTCTTGAAAGCTTTATGATTGTGCCGCTCATCTTGATATTTCTCCTAGCTGAGATAGTTATAATGAGATTTAAATTGACCACATTAAAAGTGGGTTTATTCTCGCAGACTATCTAGCTGCTGCTCGATAGTCATTGATTTGAAGGTAAGGGTAACCATAGCATCAACTATGTTAGCGACAGTAAAGCTACCCTAATGGGGATAATAAATTCAGTTGCTATTAGCCAACTGCCAATACGCCACCAATTACAGCAACAACACCGCCAAGTGCACGGGTAGCGCGGTTATCAGCTTTTAGCATAAGTGTGCCTAAACCACGACCAATAAAGGTGATAGCTAAAGTAGCAACAACAAAGCCTGCCATGTAGCTCAATATACTTGCGCCTTCAGCCATTTCTGCACCGTGGGCATAACCATGTGTAAGCATAAATAAAGCGACTAAGCTTGCGCCTAATACGGTTGGTAATTTAGCCATAGTGGCAATTAAAATACCGGCTAGTAATACGGTCATTGCAATACCGGTTTCAACGCCTGCAAAGCTTAAGCCACTCCAAGCAAGGGCCGCACCTAAAACCATGCCGCCAACTACAAATAATGGCGCGCCGCGTTTCATTGCTGTGCTTTGGCGAATACTCCAAAAGCCAATTGCTGCCATTGCTAATAAGTGGTCAATACCCATCAGTGGATGTAACAAGCCACTAAGAAAACCGTTATGGGTTTCAACGCCATGACCAGGGTGGGCTAAAGCTGCAGTAGCTGTTAGCATTAGGCCTAATCCCATCAGTAATTTGGTCATTATTTTCATACTATTCTCCGTTTATATTTTTTACTATTGAATTGTGTTTTGATTAAAAATTGTGTTGCTTAATTAATACTATTTGGCTTGCCAGGTCGGCGTTCAGGTAACATGCCTTGCTTTAAAATAAAGCTGATGATTTCTTCTAAGCCAACACCATCGTAAAGGTTAGCAAAAACGAAAGGGCGTTCACCGCGCATTTTTTTCGAGTCACGTTCCATTACCTCTAACGAAGCATGTACATATTCTGCGATATCAATTTTATTAATTATTAATAAGTCAGACTTAGTGATACCTGGGCCACCTTTACGTGGAATTTTGTCGCCAGCAGACACGTCAATCACATAAAGTGTTAAATCAGAAAGCTCTGGGCTGAAAGTAGCTGATAAGTTATCGCCGCCAGATTCAACCAGTACTATTTCTAAATTGGGGTGGCGTGCTTGTAAGTCGTCAATCGCAGCTAAGTTCATAGAAGCATCTTCACGAATTGCCGTATGTGGGCAACCACCTGTTTCTACTCCTAAAATACGGTCCGCTGGGAGTGCGTCGTGTTTAAGTAAAAAGTCAGCATCTTCGCGGGTATAAATATCGTTTGTAACCACGGCGATATCATAGTGATCTTTCAATGCTTTACATAATTGACGTAATAAAGCTGTTTTGCCAGAGCCAACTGGGCCGCCAACGCCGATTCGTAAACAATGTGTCATTGCTGTTTTCCTTGTGTATATAGAAGCGTATTAGCTTCGAAATAATCTTGAATATTGTGTTTCGTGCTGTGCACTACCAAGCGCTAAGCCAGGCATAATTGGCCCAAGTTGGTCGTCGGCTAATGCTAATGCAGTGTCGATTGCGATAACCATTTTAGGCCGTAATTGCTCAATTAAACGCTGCGCTGCAGTATGGCCAAGCGGCATTGCTTTACAGGCAACCGCCAGTTGGTTTTCTAACCAGCCCCAAACAAACCCGAGTAAGCTTTGGCGTACTGGAATTTGTCGCTGCTGCGCTAACCAGGCAAAAACGGTGACATAACCTGGGTCTTGCGGTAATGCTGCATGACCTTGCTCGGTTTGTGGTTGTAACTGTAAACTGTTGAGCAAACGCATCAGGGCTAAGCCTAAGCGAGTATCTTCATCGCTTAATTCGGCAGTTTCACGATTTGCATGTAGCCATTCGTTCCAGTAGCTTAAACCTTCGCTGTCGCTTTTAGCCCAGCAGTTTTGTAGCCGAGCAAGTACCGGTAATTCGCAGCGCGTTAAACCGTCGTCAAGCACACCTTCTAACCATTCGCCAAGTTGTTGCTCATTAGTAACCCAGCCAAGTTCAAACGCGCTTTCTAACCCCTGAGACCAAGCAAAAGCACCAATTGGCAGCGCAGGGCTGATCAATTGCATCAAGCCCAATAATGCCAGATCACTGCTTTGTGTTGGCTCAGTATTAGTGTGCATGAGTATGACCATGCGATTGCTCACGACCCGCGTGTGCATATGCACCAGATTCTGGATCAAACGGTGCTTGGTGGTGCGTTAATTGCGCGCCTAAAAGTACCGCTAACTCTTCTAATACATGATCTGGCGGAAAACGTATCCAATGGCGACCATCAGCATCAACGCCAATTGCAAGTGACACATGGCGGTTACCTAAGTGGTAACATAAACGTGCCAAAGGCAAGCCGTTTTCTATGTATGCAGTGGTAACCGGCTCATCGGCAGCGCTAATACTAAATACTTCGCCGCTGCTGGCACGCAGTAAATCGCCATTACGAAGCACTGGGCCACGGTCAAGAAATAAACCAACATCATGACCATTGTCAGTCACTGCTTTTAGGCGACCACGAATACGTAACTCGTATGGCAAGGTGAGGGTATCGAACACAGCATCTTGTGTGTTGCTATCTATTCTTTTTGTTAATTCAAACATCTAATTGTCCTAAAAATGGATTAAAACAAATGGTAGCGCTGGGCTAACGGTAATTCAGTTGCAGGTTCGCAGGTAAGTAATACACCGTCAGCGTGAACCTCATACGTTTGCGGATCTACCGTTAATACTGGGCAAGCATCGTTGAGCTTCATATCGCATTTACGCACTTGTCGCACATTTTTACAGGCCACAAGCTGGCTTTTCAAACCGAGCTTTTCTTCAAGCCCAGTATTCATAGCAGCTTGGCTTACAAAGGTCATACGTGTTGCACTTACTGCTTTACCTAATGCACCAAACATACGGCGGTAATGTACTGGTTGTGGTGTAGAAATAGCTGCGTTTGGATCGCCCATTGCCGCACCTGCAATCATGCCGCCTTTTAATATAATTGATGGTTTAACCCCAAAAAATGGCGGTTTCCACAGTACTAAATCTGCAAATTTACCTACTTCGATTGAGCCTACTTCATGGCTTATACCGTGAGTGATGGCTGGGTTAATAGTGTATTTGGCAATGTAACGTTTTGCGCGAAAGTTATCGGCGCCCAGTGCTTCATCTTCTGGTAATAAACCACGTTGCACGCGCATTTTATGAGCGGTTTGCCACGTACGACACACTACTTCGCCAATGCGACCCATGGCTTGCGAGTCAGAGGACATCATCGAAATAACGCCCATATCATGAAGAATATCTTCGGCCGCAATTGTTTCACGGCGAATACGTGAGTCGGCAAAGGCTACATCTTCAGGAATGTTAGGGTCGAGGTGATGACAACCCATCAACATATCAAGGTGCTCATCCACGGTATTAATAGTGTATGGGCGAGTCGGGTTAGTTGACGACGGCAACACATTAGGCATAGCACAAGCAACAATAATATCAGGGGCGTGGCCACCACCGGCACCTTCGGTATGATAGGTGTGGATACAACGATCTTTAAATGCCTCTAAAGTATCTTGCACGAAACCAGATTCATTGAGGCTATCAGCATGAATGGCAACTTGAATGTCGTAGCGATCGGCAACATCTAAAGCATTGCTAATAGAAGCGGGTGCTGCGCCCCAATCTTCATGAATTTTTAAACTCATAGCGCCGGCTTTAATTTGTTGCTCAAGTGCTTCGGGAGTACTTGCGCTGCCTTTACCTAGAAAACCAATATTAATCGGTAAATCGTCCACGGCTTGCATCATTTTGCCTAAATGCCATGGCCCCGGTGTATGTGTTGTAGCTACTGAGCCTGTTGCTGGGCCAGTGCCGCCGCCAATCATGGTGGTTAGGCCACTCATGAGCGCTTCGTCAACTTGTTGTGGGCAAATATAGTGCACGTGGGTATCAACGCCACCGGCGGTCAAAATTTGACCTTCACCGGCAATAATTTCGGTACCTGGGCCAATAATAATGTCTATATCGGGCTGTGTATCAGGGTTGCCAGATTTGCCAATAGCAGCAATGCGGCCATTTTTTAAACCCACGTCGGCTTTAATAATGCCCCACCAGTCGATAATCACTGCGTTAGTGATAACCGTATCCATAACGGCGTCATCACAGCGTTGGCTTTGACCCATGCCATCACGAATAACTTTACCGCCACCAAATTTTACTTCTTCACCATAATGGGTATGGTCGTGTTCTATTTCGACCCATAATTCGGTATCACCTAAACGAATTCTATCACCCGTGGTTGGGCCATACATGTCAGCATAGGCTTGACGAGATATTTTCATTACACGCTCTCCTGTTTAGGTTTATTGTCTAAAGGTCCCATTACTTCACCACGAAAACCGTAAAGACGACGTAAACCTGAATAGGGGATCAAAGATACTTCACGGGTTTGTCCTGGTTCAAAGCGAATTGCTAAACCAGCAGCAATAGCTAAGCGATAACCATAGGCTTGCTCGCGATCAAAACTCAGTGCTGGGTTACTTTCGGCAAAGTGGTAATGAGAGCCAACCTGTACAGGTCGATCCCCTTTATTAGCAACATTAATGGTGATGCTTTTACGGCCAACACACAGTTCAATATCGCCACTTTTTAGTTGATATTCACCTGGAATCATAACGAACTTCCTTAAACTATAGGGTTATGCACAGTGACCAGTTTGGTACCGTCAGGAAACGTTGCTTCTACTTGTACGTCTTGAATCATCTCAGCAATGCCTTCCATTACATCGTCGCGGGTCAACATTTCACGACCCAATGCCATCATTTCTGCCACTGTGCGCCCTTCGCGCGCACCTTCCATAATAGCGCAGGTGATTAGAGCAATTGCTTCTGGGTAATTTAGTTTTAGCCCTTTGGCTTTGCGTCGCTCTGCAAGTAAACCTGCAGTGAATAACATTAATTTATCTTTATCTCTGGGTGTTAATTCCATCGCTAACTCCATAGTCCTCGATGTTGTTATATTAATTACCTATGACTAATTGGCACAGGTAGTATGTTCGCCTAAGCAAAAGCTAAGACGATATGTTTAAAATATCGGTACAGTTTTCTTCAGCCAAGAGGCTAATCATAAGCAATAACTAAGCTCTGCTTATAATTAACACCTTGGTAAATAATAGTGTTTAATTAATCACCTAAAGAGCATAGGCGATAGAATTATTGTTGTTATTTTTAGCCATGACAAACAGTTAAAAATTAGGTTAACCAAATCCGTGGTATGGTGGCTTGATGTCCGCTTAATAGCGGGCGAAGTATGTTGCGTACCTGTTCAAATAATTTCCATACTTGGTTACGTTCGTGCCCTAAATAGCGCACTAATAAAACGTCACGGCGGTAGGTAGCGGCCCAATTATTACTGGGCGGTAGTTGTTCACGCAGTGCAGCAATAGCTGCTGCTGGATCGTTTAAGCCAACAGTCCAAAATGTGCCATGTACGGTAGCACCACCTTGGCCCCATTTACCGTTAAATCTAGGGTGTGTGGGGTCTAAATTTTGACGCTCTAACCACAATGGCTTACCGTCTTGGGTTAACTTAAAACGCTGCTCAATACAGCCAGTAGCAAAGGGCAAATCACTGGCAGGGCGACCAAGGCCTAGTATTTCCCAGCCTAGGCACTTAGCTGTTTTAGCCAGTTCAATGTTAAATACTTGCAGCCCACGAGAGCCATCAAAGGCGAGGGTTTCTTGCGGTAACCACTCTAAAATGGCGTTGTCATCCACTTTTAAATTAGTAGTTTGGCTCCATGCAACCCCGTTGCTGTCGGCTTTATAAAGCTTATTGGCAGCAGGTGTGGTAATTAAACTATGCGCACCTTTAGTGAGCGAAATATCGATATTGAGCGCATCGCCACTCACAACCCCACCGGGCGGATGCAGTAAATACACGTGACAGCAACCATCTTTGCCTTCAGGGTAAAAAGGTCTTTGCACACGTAATGGACCATAATGACGAGCAATATTCATGCGCGTAACACGTGTATCGCCGCTGTTTTGAGCACAGAAGCCGAGCGTTAAAGAAGCCGCCCAGTGGCGATTGGCATCAAAGCTATGCCCAGATTTAGCGTCTGCCCGATGTGTTACGGGCATGGAGGAAAGTGTCATCATTCCAACATATACCTTTTATATAGGCCCAGCAGTGCACCTTTCGCTAAATTTATGGCTTTTCTGACGCGCAGGGGTATAGCCTTAAGATAGCAAAATCTTTAAGAACGTCCACATGTGTGGATTCGGTCAAATTGACGGAGTCAGCTTGTTAGCCTTCGCCGGATGTCAGTATGCGGGCAATTAATTGCCTGAAATTGCAAAACTGATGAAGATAAACTTCGAATACATATCAGGGTGTGTATCTACTTCCCGCAAATAGAGTCTGTTAAAGCTCAAATCATAGGGCGTGTAGAGTTGTGAGGAAATAACTATGTTCTAGCTAGATGTTAGCTGAGGAAAATAAATTGTCCAGAAAAAAATTAAAAAAATTGCATTTTTTCAATGTGCTTAACTATTTGTTGTTATTTATTAATTAGATACGAGCTTTTACTGTTGGTACAAAATATGTACCAAAGGTTAAAGTTGATTAAAATAACGCCTGTTTAAGCATTAGTACAATGCTGTACTAGCGGTTTCTAAGCTTTGGATTAGTATAAATATTAAGCCTTTGAGGGTAAAAAACACAAGCTCAGAAATAGCAATTAATGCAAATATACTTTTGCGCTAGCGTACTATTTTAGTGTTAAAATTATATTTTAGCTTAAAATACAGGCAGCTTAATAAGTTAAATTCCCTGTATGCTATGAATTATCTTTGCGATAAAACGGGCTAAATTATTTGCTGTTTTGTGCTGCAGCACTATTTACAAGTTATAGGTATAAACATTTATATAGGTATATACGTTTTAACCTAAAAATAAGACCCTAATTTAAAAGTAAGAATAAAAAACGATTATGTAAATTACCTGCATCTTTTGTGTAATTGCAATGACGTGCCACATTCTCAAAGAGAGAATGGTGCGGGCTAAAGTAACGCTATTCATTAATTAAATAAGAACAAAGGATGTTGTCTTTCGTTAAACTACAATATGAATTATAGATAATCGACTGTATATAAAATCAAAATAACATACGTTTATTTTTATAAAGCAGCTTAAGAGGATGTTTATTATGGCTAAAGTGCTTAAAGCGAAAGAGCATGATATTGGTGGGTTAAATGTAAAACGCGTTTTACCTCATCAAGAAAAACGCATGGTAGGTCCATTTGTTTTCTTTGACCAAATGGGGCCAAATAATTTCCCTGAGATCCGAATAAAACTCACACCTATTTATGCATAATAACTAGGAGTGGGTTGCTCAAACTTAACTTGTCTGAAGATAATCTGCAGAATTAACAACAAAAATAAAATATAAAGCAATAAGAGGTAATCATGCTTAGAGTCACACTAGAGCAATGGCGAATGTTTCGCTCTGTGGTGCAATTTGGTGGCTTTAATCAAGCCTCACAAGGAATTCATAAAAGCCAGTCAAGTATTCATAATGCGGTGGGTAAAATAGAAAGCTCGCTCGATGTTAAGTTATTTGAAATTGAAGGGCGAAAAACTGTTTTGACTCAAGCAGGTGAGCTAATGCTTAAGCGCGCCAACTTTTTGCTTGATGAAGCCGCTAAGCTGGAAATAGTGGGTCATACTCTTGGTCAAGGCACAGAAGGGAGCCTAAAAATTGCAGTTGATGAAATGTTTCCACAAGCAAGGCTGTATAAAGTGCTTGATACTGTTTCTGCCCAATACCCAATGCTGCAAATTGAGTTGGTGGAGTCGGTACTGAGTGGGGCAAGCGAACTGATTGAAAATGCTGATGTAGATATTGCTATTTCACCGGTTGCATTAACAGAAGGTTTTAGTGAGCAACTTTGCCAAATAGACTTTATTGCAGTTGCTAATCCAGATCACACATTACATTCTTTGGGGAGAGATTTAACCGCAGAGGATTTAAAAAGTCATCGTCAAATTGTAGTGCGCGACTCAGGTATGCATCGTAAAAGTGATGCAGGCTGGTTAGGTGCTAACCAGCGCTGGACGGTGAGTCATTTACGTACTTCTATTGATATGATCTGCAGTGGTTTAGGTTTTGCTTGGCTACCTTTAACTTCTATTAAAAATGAACTAGCACAGGGCAAACTCAAAACACTCCCTTTGCAACATAACAGCAAGCGCTCTATGCAGTTGCATTTAATCTTTAAAGATGGCGACAGCTTAGGTCCAGCAGCCAGAGCTTTTTTAGCTGAACTAAGATACCAATGTGAAGAATTACAATAAACATTCTTTTAAATAGAATGATTGATACTAAAACAGCTAATTTTAATCGTATAAACACAGTAGTAAACTGGCTTCATTGAAATAGATGAAGGAATTTATAATGAAATATATAAGAAAGTCACAAGAGCGCAGCTCTGTCGATCTTGGTTGGTTGCAAAGCAAACATAGTTTTTCTTTTGGCAGTTACTACGATCCAAAACATATGGGTGTTTCAGCACTGCGCGTAATAAACGACGACATGGTTATGCCAGGTAAAGGTTTTGGGACGCACGGGCACCGCGATATGGAAATTATTTCATATGTTATGCAAGGCGCATTAAAGCATGAAGACAGTGAAGGCAATAAGCACACTGTACCGGCAGGCGACGTACAACGTATGAGTGCGGGCAGTGGCGTAATGCATTCAGAATATAATGCATCTAACACTGACCAAGTTAAGTTTTTACAAATTTGGATACAGCCCAATAAAATGGGAATTAAACCAAGTTATGAGCAAAAAAGTATTGCGCAAAATGGTCCACTAACGCCATTACTTACACCAGAGGGCGGCGAAAATGCATTGTCAATTAATCAAGATGCAAGCTTGTCACGCTTAGTTTTAAACGTGCAACAAACGTTTATGCTGGCCTCGGGTAAGCAAATTGGTTACCTGCACATTGTAAAAGGTAGCGTAATGGTTGATGGTAAAGAATTTGCTGCAGGTGATGCCTTTGCGGTTGACCCCGCGACAGAGTTAAACCTTGAAGCAACAGCTGAACTTGAAGCTTTATGGTTTGAATTACCGGCGGATTTCTAGTATGGATATTACAACACTTGTTTTAATAGCAGCTGTTGTTGTGTTAATAGGTGTTTCAAAATCAGCATTTGCAGGGGCATTAGGCGTGTTTGCCGTGCCGCTGCTAATGCTAAAATTGCCAGCAGCGCAAGCCATTGCACTGATGCTGCCACTATTAATTATTGGCGACATGTTAAGCGTAAGAAGTTACTGGCGAAAATGGGACAATCAACTACTTCTGCCCCTAATTCCTGGGGCAATAGTAGGTGTGCTCATTGCTTATTTAATTATAGACGTTATTAATGCAAAGCACTTACGCTTGATAATCGCCTTAATATGTATTGTTTTTTCAATTAAAAATATTTTCTTTAAAAAAAGCTCGCTTAAAATTCTCAATAATAAAATTGGCGCGGGGATAATGTCCATGTTCTCCGGTATTACCAGCAGTTTAGTGCATGCGGGTGGGCCACCCATTATTATTTATTTCACAGCGATAGGGCTTACTCCGGGTAAGTTTGTTGCTACCGCGGCGATATTTTTCGCAATGATGAATGTAATAAAACTTATTGCAGCTTTATCGTTCGGCTTGTTAACGGGTAAGACAATTTTAACTGCACTGGCCTTTTTCCCACTGGCATTTGTAGGTAATTGGTTAGGGGTAAAAATTAATGAAGTACTGGATAAAGTGTTATTTTTAAAGATAATGAATTATTTATTGTTAGTGCTCGGTTTTTGGTTACTTTTAGGTAAGTAACTGTAAATAGATTAGTTTTTTAATTACTTAAATATTTGAACAACCACAGGAGATACTCATGTCTGAATTGAAAATGTCAAACTTAAAAGATCTACAACAATTAGCACAGAAGCGTCGCTCTATCTATGCTCTAAGCGATCAGTTGCCAGTTTCTAACGAAGAAGTAGTTAAGCTTGTTGAGCACGCGGTTTTGCATACGCCATCAGCTTTTAACTCACAATCGGCACGTATCGTCGTTTTGTTTGGTGATGAGCATCACAAACTGTGGGACATTACTGAAGAAACGCTTAGAGTTATCGTTGGTGACGACGAAAAATTTCAAGGTACTAAAAATAAAATTGCAGGCTTTAGAGCCGGTGCAGGTACGGTATTGTTCTTCGAGGACAAAGCCGTAGTAAGAAACATGCAAGAAGCTGCACCTTTGTATGCTGACAAATTTCCAATTTGGGCACAACAAAGCAGCGCTATGCATCAGTATGCGATTTGGACAGCATTGGCTAGCTTAGACATTGGTGCCAACCTGCAACATTATAATCCAGTTATCGATCAAAAAGTTGCAGATGAGTGGAACATAGCTGCAGACTGGGAATTGAATGCACAAATGGTATTTGGCGCTATCGATCAGCCAGCAGGCGACAAGGAGTTTAAACCGGTTGAAGAACGTATGAAAGTATTTGGTTAATACACTTACTTTAATATAATTTAACCAATGAAACCGTTTTGATATATTTCTAGCGGTTTCATTTTTTATAAGTAACCAATTAATCTAACATTGATTTAAACAACAGCCAAAGCGTTTAACTTTAACATTTGTAATGTTAAAGTATGACTTACTTTTTTAGTGAATAAATCAGAATACCCGCCATAGCACCTAATACCTAATACCTAATACCTAATACCTAGCAATAGCATTCAGTATAAAATGATAAGCACTACTTCGCTTTGTAACCTCTACTTAGCTTATATTTTTAAATTAGCAATTTATAGCTTCAATAATCAAACGCTTGGCAATATAGCTTTATCCTATAAAAACAATACCGTGGCTTTCATAGTTGCTTAGGTATAGTTAGTTTAAGTCATTGTTTTCATTTCTTATTAAATTAAATTTAGGTTTATTATATCTGTAAGAAAGCGCATCTAACCTGCATAGCTTTTCTGAGAGCTTTGTTAAATTTAATTAATATTAGTTCCTTAAATTATTAGGCGACACGTATGAAACTGATGTAGATGGAAATTCAACTCAACTGCAAGCAGGTATTATTCCACCAGCTTCAGTACCTGGCTTCTCTAAGCATGTATTTAGTAGCCAGTTGTACTACCAAATTGGTGGATTCGATACCGCGGTTATTTACAAAGTAAGCGTCTAGCGAACCACACCTAGCATCGATGTTCTGATTATCTAAAAATACCTGCTCAATGATAAATTCGGAGCAGGTGATGAAAACTTACAGAACAAGCGCACAGTGGCAGCAGCTTTTGC
>NZ_JACJDO010000038.1:0-38597 GCF_014163535.1 Pseudoalteromonas sp. SR45-4 | reverse complement strand
GGATGGCTTGCTCAATCGGCGTTTAGAAAATAAGCCGAAGGGATAGAAGAATACAGGAGCCGTATACGAGGCCCGTACGTACGGCTCTGTGAGAGGGATGAGGCAAAAGCCTCACCCTACTCGATATGCCCGTTTAAAGTAGCTTTATTTTTAAGGCGTGATTTAGCTAAGTTTTGTTGTTTAATTAGCCAAATGAAGAAAAATAATGTTTTTCAGCGCATAGCCGTAAGCCCTTGTGTTTAAACAGTTTACGTTCACGTAAAGAAAATAAATTGAAAAAACTGTTAATTATTTGCATAGAGTAATTGATCTAATCGAATTTTTATGACGTAATGTAGTTATTATTATCTGGTCGGATGAGTTCAATCATGAGTTTACGTACAAAATTAAAAAAAGTATTACCAAGTATTTCAATTACTGAACAAGAAGCGCTAGACGCCGGCGATGTATGGTTAGAAGGGTCTATCTATCAAGGTAAACCTGACTTTAGTGCACTACGCGCCGTGCCAGCTGCAGTATTAAGCGCAGACGAAAAAGCCTTTATTGATGGCCCACTGCAAGACTTGTTGGGTATGATTGATGACACCGAAATTCAAAATGGCATTCATTTACCGGATTACATTTTAGACTTTTTAAAGAAAGAGCGTTTCTTCTCGCTGATCATTCCTAAATCGTTTGGCGGTTTAGAGTTCAGCCCATACGCTAACTCAACAATTGTAGCCACTATTGCCACTAAAAGCTCTGCAGTAGCGGTAACAGTAATGGTACCTAACTCGTTAGGCCCAGGTGAGCTATTACTACATTTTGGTACGCAAGAGCAACAAGCACACTACCTACCACGTTTAGCAAATGGTACAGACATTCCATGTTTTGCATTAACTAGCCCAGAAGCGGGTTCTGATGCAGGTGGCATTCCAGATTTAGGTACAGTTACTAAAGGCATGTACAACGGCGAAGAAGTACTAGGTTTAGAAATTACGTGGGACAAGCGTTACATTACACTGGCGCCTATTGCGACTGTATTGGGCTTAGCATTTAAAGTTGTTGACCCTGATGGTTTGCTTGGCGGTAAAGAAAACCTAGGTATTACCTGTGCGCTTATTCCTAAAGAGCACCCGGGTGTAGAGTTAGGTAATCGCCATGATCCTATGAATATTCGTTTTTATAACGGTACTACGCGTGGTAACAAAGTATTTGTACCTATGGACTTTATCATTGGTGGCCAGAAAAACATTGGTCGCGGTTGGCAAATGCTAGTTAGTTGTTTAGGCGCAGGGCGTGGTATTTCATTACCAGCACTGGGTGTAAGTACGGCGCAAGTTGCATTTAAATCAGCGTCTGAGTACGCTGCTGTGCGCGAGCAATTTGGTTTAGCAATAGGCCAGTTTGAAGGTATTCAAGAAAAGCTTGCCGATATTGCAGGTAAAACATACCTACAAGAAGCAATGCGAGTGCTTACAACTGAAGGCTTAGGCATGGGCTTAAAACCATCGGTAGTAACTGCAATTGCTAAATACCACATGACCGAGTTGGGCCGTGATGTACTCGACTCTGCAATGGATATTCAAGCGGGTAAAGCAATTCAAAATGGTCCACAAAACACGCTAGCAAGCGGTTATGTAGCACAGCCAATTGCTATTACGGTAGAAGGCGCGAATATTCTTACTCGTAACCTGATGATCTTTGGTCAAGGTGTAATGCGTTGTCATCCATACTTACAATCTATGGTTGAATCAATTCATAGCGAAGATAAAAATGCAGATAAAGAATTTAACCGTATTTTACGTAAAACAGTAAGTTACAGCGTAGCAAACAGCTTACGTGCGTTCCGCTTGGGTGTATTACCATTTACAGCAGGTGCAAGTTCAACGTTACCAGAAGTACGTGAATACGAAAAAGCAGCACATAAACTGTCAGCTAAATTAGCTGTATATGCAGATTTCTCGCTACTTGTACTTGGCGGTAAGCTTAAGCAAGCAGAAATGTTGTCGGCACGTTTAGGTGATGTAATGAGCTTTTTATACGCGGCAATGGCGTCAATTAAATACTACGAGCAAAAAGTATCAAGTAGTGAACGTGAGCAAGCAGCACCGTATTTTCATTATGCTACTCGCTTTGCACTACAAAGTGCTGAAGAAGCGCTGCACAAGTTTTTAGATAACTTCCCTGCAAGTGGTACGCGTAAGTTCATGCGTTTTATTACCATGAACTACTCAACTAAAATGCCAAAAATTAGCGACGACTTAATTCGTGAACTAGCTAAGCAAGCTCAGCTAGATACGGCCTTTAAAGCGCAAATTACGCATTTAGTTAAGCCAGTTAAAGGTGATGGACATTATATTAACGAGCAAGCGTACAAAGCTAAAATGGCATCGCTTGGTGAGTTGGCTAAAGTTAAAAAAGCACTGCGTGCTAAAACAATTAAAGCGGGTATTCGTTTTTCAATCACACTTGATAACGCACTTGCGGCTAATGTAATTACAGCAGCTGAACATACTCAGCTTATTGATTACAACACTAAGCGCGAAAAAGCGATTCGTGTAGATGAGTTCGATTTTGATATGAACTTACTTGACGACAACGCACAACCGGTTAACCCACTTAAAAGTGTTGTAAACCAGTAATCACTCAGTGTAAATAAATTCAACAATGTAAGCGCCTGTAGTTTGGGCGCTTTTTACGTTTTTAAAGAAAGCCCACAAAAGTTAATTGAGGGGCTTTTTGTAACTTAATGAGGAGCTATTTAAAATAAATAAGAAATAGTTAAGTTACCCGATACAGCAACGTAGGTGCCTGTGCGGTACATAAAATCTTCATATTCATCAGCCTGGCGTAGAGTTAAAACAAAATCTAACGCTGCAGGACCCCAGTTGTAGCCTAAGCCGCCACCAAGTTGAAAGCCTGACATAGTTTCATTTTTACTCAAAGCACTCCACTTGTCTGAAAAGAAACCTGCGCCGCCATAGCCTCTAAAGCCTTTTTTAGATAAACCCACACCACCGTAAGCCATTAGGTCGAATCCATCACTTTCTATCGCCGAAAAGTCGTCATTTTCTAATGAGAAGTAGGTAGCTCTAATTTGAAAATGATTATTAACAGCGTAACCCGCAGCTATATTAAAACCACTAAAATCCAAATCTTCGCTCGAGCTATTGTCATTGGCTAAAGTGAACGCGTAAGCACCCGCTCCAATACTCCAATGTTTTTGAGGTACTGGTTCTAGCTCATTCGCTTGTACAAAAGAGCCTAGTAATAAAGAAGATAGCAGCAAAGTTCCCTGGAATGTTTTTTTCATTATTTTTCCTATTTTGATATTTTAAAAGTACGATTTAAAGATAATTCTCATAAAGCATATTCAGGTTTTAACGACTAAAAAATTTAGCCCGTTACACCAAGTAAGCAGCATGTATGATGTTATAGAGATGAAATCGGCGAGAGAATAGCGCATACAAAAGCAAGTGTCTAATGTTAAGTTATTGTATTTATTGAGTTATTTGCAATGGTGGTGCGGTTGGTATACTTATCATACTAATTATGAATAGTATGTGAGCATGTGTTGAGCATTGCATGACTTTTTATAATAACAACGCTTTGCGTTAAACTAACTAAAATTTATTAATATTAAGTGCGGCTATGGCTTTTTACCTTTCTTTATTACAGCAACAGTTTAAACAGATAAAAGTGGGGGCTACGCTGACTTCTTTGTGGAGTGGTTGTGGCAGCATAGTGGCTTGTGAGCTTGACGGACAGGCGTGTGTTATAAAGGCGGTGAATATTCCTGAGGTTATAAATCACCCTAAAATTAAACAAACGGCGTTTGCTGTTAATCGTAAGCGTAAATCTTATAATGTTGAATACTACTTTTATAATGATTGCAGCCAGCAGTTACCTAATAACGCTGCTGCTATTGGCTGTTTAGCCGCAATCCAAAATGATCAGCAATATGTGCTGGCGTTTAACGATTTTACCCAGCAGGGCTATGTACAAGCTTTGCCTCAAGACTATCGCGAGGTTATTAAATGGTTAGCGCATTTTCATGCGTTTAATCTAACAATTGAAGCTGTTACTCACGCGGCTGAAAAGTTATGGCCACAGGGCAATTATTGGCATTTAAGTACGCGTCCCGATGAGCTTACAAAGCTCCAGCAATCAGCTATTAAGCAGGTTGCAGCTAAGCTAAATACGACATTATGCAATAGTGCATATAAAACAGTAATTCATGGTGATGCCAAGCTGGCAAATTTTGCCATAAACAAACAGCAGCACGTACTAGGATACGACTTTCAATATGTAGGTGCTGGTGTTGGGGTTATAGATGTGATGTATTTTATGACTAGCTGCTTTAACGAAACACAATTGCATCAGCATGCTGATAGCTGTTTAGAGTGGTATTTTAACGAATTGAAGTTAGCATTAGGCATTTATCATCCTAAGGTAGAGGCAAGTAAAGTGATTAACGATTGGCGCAATTTATGGAGTGTTGCATGGGCCGATTTTTATCGTTTTTTAGCAGGGTGGAGTCCAGAACATAAAAAAATAAACAGCTATATGTTGCTTCAAGTGAAGAGAGAGTTAAAAAAACACATTTAATTAACGCTTGAATTAGGTATATTGCCTTAATATCAGGCAAAATAATGTTATTTGGCGGCAATTGTGAAAACTTAACGAAAACTGCAGGCCAAATGCACTTTTTTACTATAAAATATCGCAAATTTTATCACTAGGTTTTTTTAATATGGCTATTCACGTTATAACTCATCCCCTTGTTCAACATAAATTAGGCTTAATGCGCTCCCATGGAATTAGCACTAAAAGCTTTCGTGAATTGTGCTCAGAAGTAGGTACTTTATTAACCTACGAAGCAACTCAAAACCTACCGTTAGAAGATAACGAAATTACCAGCTGGGATGGCACAAAGTTAAATGTGCAGCATATTAAAGGTAAAAAAATTACTGTAGTGCCTATTTTACGTGCGGGCTTAGGCATGATGGACGGTGTGATGCAGTTATTGCCGGCTGCCAAAGTAAGTGTTGTAGGCCTTGAGCGAAACGAAGAAACATTAGAGCCAATTCCATACTTTGAAAAGCTAGTAAGTAATATTAATGAGCGTTTAAGCTTAGTGATAGATCCTATGCTTGCAACAGGCGGCACTATGATTGCCACTATTGATATGCTTAAAAAGGCAGGCTGTAAAGAAATCAAGGTAATTGTATTAGTTGCAGCTCCTGAAGGGGTTGAAAAAACATTAGCTGCCCATCCAGATGTAGAAATATATACTGCATCGGTAGACAGCCACTTAAACGATAAAGGCTATATTGTGCCTGGTTTAGGTGATGCAGGTGATAAAATTTTCGGTACGGTTTAAGTGAAAACAGTGCAAACCGATACGATGAAAAACAATGCCATGTTCTCAATAAAAACGATACTTACTGGTGCGCAAATGTTGTTTGTAGCATTTGGCTCATTAGTACTAGTACCGCTGTTAACAGGGCTTGATCCAAGTGTTGCTCTTTTTACTGCGGGCTTAGGTACGCTATTATTTCAGTTTGTTACTAAAGGCCAAGTACCCATATTTTTAGCGTCATCGTTTGCTTTTATTGCACCGATTATTGCCTCAATACAAATGTGGGGCATACCTGCCACTATGGGTGGTTTAATGGCGGCTGGTTTTGCTTATATGCTATTGAGCTTTTTAGTTAAATTTAAAGGCACTGAAACGCTACATAAAATATTACCCCCAATAGTAGTCGGGCCGGTTATTATGGTTATTGGCCTAGCTTTAGCACCGGTTGCCGTAAACATGGCCATGGGCAAAAGTGGTGACGGCAGCACGCAAATTATTGCTTATGATAGTGCTATTTACATCTCATTATTTTCTTTAGTGGTTACGCTTATATTAGCGGTATGGGGTAAGGGTGTATTTAAACTTATTCCAATATTAGCAGGGGTGGTAGCAGGTTATAGTTTATCGCTTGCTATGGGCGTGGTGCAATTTGACGCCGTAACTAACGCACAGTGGTTAGCTGTGCCTAACTTTGTTTTACCTGAGTTTAAATGGCAAGCCATTTTGTTTATGGTGCCGGTGGCGATTGCTCCCGCTGTTGAGCATATTGGCGACATGATGGCGATTAGCCAAGTTACCAATAAAGATTTTTTGAAAAAACCAGGGCTACATCGCACTCTATTTGGCGACGGATTAGCTACCTCAGCAGCATCATTGTTTGGTGGGCCGCCAAACACAACTTACTCAGAAGTAACCGGTGCAGTAATGCTAACTAAAAACTTTAACCCAAAAGTGATGATATGGACTGCAATTATTGCCATTACTTTAGCCTTTATAGCTAAAATGGGCGCAAGTTTACAAACAATTCCAGTGCCGGTTATGGGCGGCATTATGATTTTATTGTTTGGCTCAATTGCAGTGATCGGATTAAACACTTTAGTTAAATCTGGGGATGATTTAAGCGAACCGCGTAATTTAAGCATAGTAGCGCTTATTTTGATTTGTGGTATTGGTGGAATGCATATTGGCAGTAGTCAGTTTAGCCTAGAAGGCGTAAGTTTATGTGCCATATTAGGCATAGTGCTAAACTTAGTGTTACCAAAAGCCGAGAAGAAAACCGCAGCTTAAATTTATAGATAAGTTAAACTAACCTAATAGCGCATATATATGCGCTATTTTTTTAGCTAAAATAAAGGCGCAATAGAAATATGGATATCTGTGATTTTTTAGCAAAACATCAATTACCAATAAGCTATCAACAGCAGTGTGAACAGTTTTTTATTCCGGTAGCAAAAAATATATTGCACGCTAAAAAACGAATACTCCGTTATTTGTTGCTATTAATGGCAGCCAAGGCTCGGGTAAAACCACGCTGGCTGATTTTTTAGTAACTTGGTTGGCAAAAAATAGTTCGTTTAATAGCATAGCGCTTTCTATCGATGACTTTTATCTTACTAAGCAGCGTCGACTGCAGCTTGCAAAAAATGTACACCCGCTACTTGCCACTCGCGGCGTACCCGGCACGCACGATGTAGCTTTAATGAAAAGCACACTTGAGCAGTTACTAGCAGGGCACAGTGGTGTGCCTCTACCTCATTTTAATAAGCATTTAGATGACAGTGCGCCACATAACGAGTAGCCGCGTAATAATACCGCTGTCGATATTATTATTTTAGAAGGGTGGTGCGTAGGTAGTAAGGCACAATCGGCATCAGCATTAACTGCACCATTAAATGAGTTAGAGCAAAATGCAGATAGCCAAGGTGTTTGGCGTAACTATGTGAACAATTGTTTAAAAACAGAATATTTAAACATTTTTGCTAAAGTTGATTATTTAGTGATGCTTAAAGCCCCTAGTTTTGCTGCCGTATTTGCATGGCGAAAAGAGCAAGAGCAAAAGCTTATAGCCTTAAAAGGGCAAGGTGCAGGCACTATGAATGACGCCCAACTTAGATACTTTATTGCTCATTTTGAGCGTGTCACTCGAGAAAATTTAAACACACTAGCATCAACAGCAAACGCCCTTGTAACACTTAACGAGCAACGTGAAATTAGTTGCTTGGAGTTTAAAGCTGATTAATTAAAATGTTATGTCAGCAGCAACTGTGGCTTGCTATAACAAGGTTGAGTTTACTAAGCTCCTCAAAAAAGTCGCTCTTTACTCTTTAAGTTTGCATCTAAAGTGTAAAGGGGCTTTACACAGCGAACAAGGCTAAACATTACACACTTTCATTTGCGGTTACTTACTAGCGTATTATTGGTATAATCGACGGAGTTTTTAATTGAAAGGTTTATCATGAAGTACTTTTATTTTGTTTTTATTTTACTCACGTCATCAGTCTCAATTGCCAGCGCGCCAGTTGACCTTGAAATTAATATGAAAAACACGGGGCTTGCATATAAACAAGCAGTGCAAGCGACTAATATTGACGAGTTTAACCTTGCGATTAATGAATTCATCTCGTTAGTGGAAATAAGTAAAACAGCTAAGTTTTATAAAGAACCAGAGCAATCATTACAAGGGCTTGATAAAGTCATTGCTCAGGCTGAGCTTGCAAAACAAGCTGCTAACCTGCAAGGTTTGAGTGCGGCTAAACAGCCACTAAAAAATATAGATAATTTACGTAAAAAGTACCATGAGTTACATGAGCCTCCAGGCTTTTTTGAATTACTATTTGGAAAATAAGGGACCCTCGATGGAAATTTCAGTTGCAATGTTAGATGGCCAAAAGCTCAGTGCTAAATTTGGCGATCATGAAGTGATAAGCGATCAGAGTTTGGCTGCAGGTGGCAACGCAGAGCACCCAGAACCGTTTGATTACTTTTTAGTGAGTATGGTGTTATGTGCAGGTTTTTATGCAAGAAAGTTTTGCCAACAACGCGATATTTCGACACAAGGGATGTCACTTAAGCAAAATAACGAAAATGTGGATGAAGATGGTAAAAAGTTATTTTCTATTGAGATAACACTCCCAGATGGATTCCCTGATAAGTATAAAAAAGCACTGGTTGCCGCGGTAAATACATGTACCGTGAAAAAAGTAATTCAGGCAGTACCTGAATTTTCAGTGGTAGTTAAATAGATAGTTAAATAAGTAGTTAATTAAAGTCACTGAGTGTTACACAACACTGAGTGACTGCTTTATAAAGTGATAGTGGTTAAATGCTATTTCTTTTTCATACCCTGAACAGCTTTAAAGCGCGGGTTCTCCTTACAAATCACAAACACGCGTCCTTTACGTTTTACAACTTGACACCCTGCACGCTGCTTAGCACTTTTAAGTGAGCTTAATACTTTCATTTTATACCTCATTAATAAATAAAATAGGAAAATTCTCATAATAGCATTACGTTATGTGATATTATATCATTTTATTCATCAGGATCTATAGCCACTCAAAAATTATTTAATAAGCATTTAAAAACCATAATTGCTGGCTATTTATGCAAACAAATCAAAAAATGAGCAGTTAAACCAAAAGTGCTGGCTATTGGCGTTTAGCCTGTTATAACTATAATTACATTCGTTAAAAACAGCATAAACAGTAGATCTCAGAGGTAACATATGAGCGACGCAATACAAAAACAACAACAAATAGATCAAGGGGTAATGGATACTCTAAAAGAGCGCGACCATAGTGTTTTAGCACAACAAGTAAACCCTTTAACTTGCACCCATAATGATATTATTGAGTTACTTGCCCAATATATGGCATTAAGTGAACAAGATAACGATGATCTATTTGATCACTGGTTTGATAATTTATCAAAAGAACAACACACAGTATTAAAGGTATTTGAGGTATATAGAGGGCAGTATGAACACCAAAATTAAAATTAGTAAGAGAAGTTTTCTCTAAAAATTTCAGCTGTTAATCACTTCATTTCAAGTTATATACGCACAATTTTTAGTTAACCATTTGAATTTAAATTACTAAATTCAAATGGTTAACTCTCTTAAACGCACCTTAGTGCTTCAAAGTAAACACAATAACCTCTTATGCTAAAAAGTAATTCCGGCATCTATTTATAATTTCAGTATTTTATTGATTACTTACATCTTTGGAATGATATTTGCTTGTAATTATAGAAATAAAATCGTCAATATTTAGACACATGAGGTAAAAATGAATTTTGGAGCTCTTTCTTCACAGTTATACAATGACAATAGCTATTCAAACCTAAGTAATTTAAATAAAAACACTGTAAAAATGGATGATCCTAGTAAAAGCGCAGAGGCTAAACCAGATACTTCTTTAAATAAAAGCGCTGAAAAAACAACGAGCTCAACTGAGACTATTGAAGACATAAAGCCGCTCATCAGCACCGAAACAGAAGATTCGAGCGACAACTCAGCAGTTCAAATGCATAAAGCTATCGGATCAATTAAGGACTTGCAGAATAAAATAAAAGAAATGACCAATAATTCTGATACGCCAACAGAAGAAACAGCAGAAGAACTAAGTAAACTTAAAAAGCAACTCGACAGTGAGCTATCGTCGATACAGTTAACAGTGCGAAAAAATGTATCTACTTTAATGGATTCACTATTTTCATCATCTTCAGATAATAAATACTCAGGTTTGCTTTTTAACAACAAAGTATAATCAAACTTAACTTTTCATGTGTTTATCAGTTTAATCGTGGCTTTATAAAGTCTAAAAAGCTGCGAGTCCAGCTTGTATTATTTCGCGATTATTGACTGCTATAATAACACTTGGTAGTAACTCTACAAGTATGTAATTTCTAATCATGAAATGTGAAAGAAAAGCAATACCTTGACGTGCGACACATATTTTCCTGAGTAGCTTTACCACTGCTAGCTGAATTAATACGTAACTTATCGAGCCTGTAATAAATTATGCTTAAGTACTTTTCAATGGGTGAAAGGTAGAAAACATGAATCAGAAAGAACTTGAAGCTTAATACTTTTGTAAAGAAAGCCGCAAAAGTATTAAAATAGGTGAAGGGTGAAGGCGGTTAATTTGAGTTGAATATACCCTGCAACCGTAATGGTGGCTTGTGCCTCTCTCTGTAAAGAAATCAACTCCACTTTACCTCAATGAACAACAAAGTATTATGTTTACACGGTAAAGGAATGACGACGCGTAATATTGTAATTCATTCGATAAGACCTATTACGCCAAAAACCTTCCTAACTGAACTTCCCAGGTTAGAAGGTTGATGGTTGGTAAATAGGGCTGTTAGAGCTGTTTATTGGGATGTGTCTTTGAAGATGATATGGGTATATTGGGCTATATTTAAAATTAGTACTTACATAGGTATTGTCAAAGGCTAGCTTTAGGCGCGTAAATTCTCTTTCCCCCTATTAAAATCTCTAACTAGAAGAAAAGCAATTAAAATATTATACAGTTCCATGTGTTATTAAATTTCTTAACCAAAGTTCAAGTTAAATAGTAATGCTATAAATATAGAAAAGTAAAACAAAAAACCCACTATAGTCAGGCTATGAGCGGGTTTTTAGTGCGCTTTAAATTAAAAACGCATCAGCTAAAACAGCTTAGATAGCTACGATGTTTTCAGCTTGTGGACCTTTTTGACCTTGTGTAACAGTAAACTGTACACGTTGGCCTTCAGCTAGAGTTTTGAAACCGTCGCCAGAAATTGCGCTAAAATGTGCGAAAACGTCTGCGCCAGATTCTTGCTCGATAAAACCAAAACCTTTTGCTTCGTTAAACCATTTTACTGAACCAGTAGTTGTATTAGACATAATAATATCCTTAAAAATTAATAAAAGTGTGCCTGAAAATAGGCGATTGAGCTGGAAAAAACCTATATTTAACTTGAGGATAACGCGAAGGATTATTACTAATATCAACGTGGTACTTACAAATAAACAGTATTTCTTTCAAACTTATATAAATAGATGGGTTATAAATAACCCATCAACTTAAACATCTTAGATACAAACGATGTTTTCAGCTTGTGGACCTTTTTGACCTTGTGTAACAGTAAACTGTACACGTTGGCCTTCAGCTAGAGTTTTGAAACCGTCGCCAGAGATTGCACTGAAATGTGCGAAAACGTCTGCGCCAGATTCTTGCTCGATAAAACCAAAACCTTTAGCTTCGTTAAAAAACTTTACTGTACCAGTAGTTGTATTAGACATAATTGTATCCTAAGAAATTAATAAAAAATGTGCCTGAAAGTAGGCGGTTAAGCTGGAAAAAATAAATATTTAACTTGAGGATAACACAAAGGATTATTACTAATATCAACGTGGTACGTACAAATAAACAGAACTTCTTTCAAACTAATATTCATTAACGGGTTATTACTAACCCATTAAATTAAACAATTTAGATGCAAACAATATTTTCAGCTTGCGGGCCTTTTTGACCTTGTGTAACAGTAAATTGTACACGTTGGCCTTCAGCTAAAGTTTTGAAGCCATCGCTAGTAATTGCGCTAAAATGAGCAAAAACATCAGGGCCAGACTCTTGTTCAATAAAACCAAAACCTTTTGCTTCATTAAACCATTTAACTGAACCAGTTGTTGTAGACATAGTAGTATCCTAAAAAATTAAAGTGCGCCCTATATAAGGCAATGTAAAGAGTAAGAAAACATATATTTAACTGAGGATAGCGCGAAGGATTATTACTAATAACAACGTGGTACTTACAAATAAACAGGGCTTTCTATCAACCCGATGCGAAGTACTTTAACAGTAACCTCAGCCGGACATCAAGTTTTATTTAGATTTATTTTTACCACTAGCAAAACGTACTGGCTTTTACGGATTATAATTTGTTAAATTATTTCAGGTAAAGAACGTTATATTAAGCAGTAACTTAAAAGATGAATTACTTGTTAATTACAGTTTTTATTATATACAGCAAGATAATGAGCTGTACGAAGTTAAATTACTAACACTAGGGTCTGTTGATCTTTCAAGGTTAAATTTGCAGCAGTGTGTTTGGTATTTAGGCAAGGCTGAGCCTATGTGGTGTGGTTATTCCCCATAAATAGGCGATAACGTAGCATCAATGCCAAATATGCGCTGCCCGAAGGGTTCTGCCTAGGGGCGATTAACTCTTTGTTGCTCGGTTTTTACTTAGCCCACTAGGTTACAAACCTCACGCCGTGATTAAATCGCCCCTAGTTTGAACAAATTTTAATCCGTAAAGGTCAACAGACCCTAGAGTAATAATCAATAAAATCATTAATTAACAAAAGCTTATGTTGTTTTGTGTTTGATTCGGGTTACATGCACTTTTTAAATATAAAACGTATAAATTGGCAAAACGAATTTTGACTTTATACTGCTGGCCCACTAAGTTATTTACTTATGTCGAGTGTTTAACAGTATTGTTATAGCTGTATTTTAGGCTAATAAAAAGGGAGCTGTTTGGCTGGCTTTTGACTTTGCGACCTGTGCAGGGGAGCCTTGAGCAACAATTTGTCCGCCATGATCACCCGCACTGGGGCCCATGTCGATAACCCAATCGCTATTACTGGCAACCTGCATATCATGTTCGACCATAATAACGGTATTACCTGCATCTACAAGCTTATTTAATTGCACCATCAGCATTGCTATATCAGCTGGATGCAGGCCGGTAGTAGGCTCATCAAGTACATAAAGAGTATCACCGCGTTGTATGCGCTGTAATTCGGTTGCAAGTTTAATACGCTGGGCTTCGCCGCCAGATAACTCGGTTGCTGGCTGGCCGAGGCGTAAATATCCTAGGCCTACTTGTAACAAAGTGTCCAAAGCTCGCGATATTTGTGGTTCATCTATAAAAAATTGATGTGCAGATTCAACCGTTAAATCGAGTACTTGAGCAATGTTTTTATCGCGATAATACACTTCAAGTGTTTGCTCGTTATAACGCTGGCCTTGGCATACTTGGCACGGTGAATAAACACTTGGCAAAAATAACAGCTCAACACTAACAAACCCCACACCCTCACAATTAGCACAGCGGCCTTTTTTAACGTTGAACGAAAAGCGGCCCATATCGTAGCGTCGAGCTTTAGACTTGTTAGTGGATGCAAATAATTTGCGGACGTGATCAAATAAGCCAGTATAGGTGGCGAGGTTTGATCTGGGTGTACGCCCGATTGCCTTTTGGTCTACATTTACTAGACGTTTTACGTGCTGCATGCCATCTGTAATTTGCCCGCCAGTGGGAATTTCTAGTTCTTGCTCTAATAACTCGGCTTCGTCAGTTGGGCTCTCTAAAGTAGCTTTTTGTCCTAACGCATCATAGACCAGATCTACTAAAGCTTGACTAATGAGGCTTGATTTACCCGAACCAGAAACGCCGGTAACGGTTGTCATTACGCCCAATGGAAATTCAACATCTAATTTTTGTAAGTTATTACGCTCAATTGCTGCGAGCTTTAGCCAGGCTTGAGGTTGTCTGCAAGTGTGTTTGGTTATCGCGTCTGCAGTAAATAAAAATCGAGCGGTATGAGATTTAGCAACGCCTTGTAAACCACTAATAGGGCCGCTGTAAATCACTTCACCGCCATGCGTACCAGCATCTGGACCAACATCAACAATCCAATCGGCATGTTTAATCACGTTAACATCGTGTTCTACAACAAATACAGAGTTACCAGCTGCAATGAGTTGATCAAGCGCCCCAAGCAATGCTTGGGTATCTGCTGGATGTAGTCCTGCCGAGGGTTCATCTAAAACATAAACCACACCAAACAGTTGTGAACGAATTTGGGTTGCTAGTCGTAAACGTTGCAGTTCGCCTGCAGATAAAGTAGGTGTGGTACGTTGCAACGACAGATACCCTAAGCCAAGCGTTGTGAGTGCCTCTACTCGGGCCAAAATGTCGCTGGCAATTCGCTGAGCTACAATTGCTTTTTCTCTATTGGGCGCATTTTGGGTTGGCTTTATGTTAGCAATATCACGTAATCGCAGTGCTAGCTCTGTTAGTGTTAATTGCGATAACTCACCAATATCAAGGCCTGTAAACTTGACCGACAAGGATTGCTGTTTTAATTTTTTACCTTTGCAATCAGGGCATTCCGAAATTTGCATAAACTGTGATACACGTTTTTTAGTTCGCGGGCTTTGCGTGGTAGCAAAAGAGTGCAAAATAAAACGTTTAGCACTTGAGTATGTACCCATGTAACTCGGCTTCTCATTTTTTTCAATGGCGTTGCGAGTTTGCTCTTTGCTATATTGCGGATAAACAGGTACAACGGGAGTTTCGTCGGTAAATAGAATCCAATCGCGGGTTTTTTTAGGGAGTAATTTCCATGGTGTATCAATGTCATAACCAAGAGATACAAGTATACGGCTGAGGTTTTGTCCTTGCCACGCAGGTGGCCATGCAGCTATGGCGCGCTCGCGAATTGTTTTTGTATCATCAGGTACAAGTAACTTTTCAGTTACTGCAAACACTCGGCCAATACCATGACACAAGGTGCAGGCACCTTGTGGGGTGTTAGGTGAAAAGGCGTCGGCGTAGAGTATATTTTGACCGCTAGGGTAGTCGCCTGCACGAGAGTAGAGCATTCGCAGGGTATTAGAAATAGTAGTTACACTTCCCACAGATGAGCGAACCGATGGGGTGCCTCGTTGTTGTTGCAGTGCTACTGCAGGAGGTAGGCCGTTTATGTCATCTACATCGGGCTCATCTACTTGGTCAATTAATCTTCGCGCGTAAGGCGATACTGAATCGAGATAGCGGCGTTGTGACTCGGCAAACAAGGTGCCAAAAGCAAGAGATGATTTTCCAGAACCCGATATACCAGTAAAAACGATGAGTGTATTGCGGGGTAAGTCTACATCAACATTTTTTAAATTGTGAACCCGCGCGCCTCGGACCTGAATACAGTGCTCAGGTGCATTGGAAATGCTGTGTGTTTGCTGTTGAGGCGTGTGGTTGACAGACTGTGTTGCGTTTTTGCTGGTACTGCTCATAAAATTGCTGCTCCGGATTATATCGTGCTTTTCAATTTTTGATTTAGTTTGGCGTTGTTAGTCTAGCTTGTTTACCTTAACGTACCTGCATTTATACTTCAAACCTGCATTTTAGTTTATCTAGTTTGTATTATTACTTTATCGACAAATCGTATTTTAAAATAAGGGTATCTATATAGCGGGTTCTAAGTGTGTGTTGCTTTTCGTGATCGGCACCATGGCTCAAAGCTCGGTTTAGTAATTTTATAGCGGGGTGCAGTTTTGCACGCTCATCTTGATCTAACCCCGCTTTACTGCGTAATTCGGTTATGTCATCAACCACCAGGCGGCCTATATCAACAGCCACTATTTCGTCTATTAAGCCATTTTGAGTAAGCACGCCATATTTGCTGCATAAAAATTGCTGCCATACTTGTTGTACATGCTCTTCTATTTCGCAACCAAATAGTTCTTCGTTAAATTCAAACCCTTGCTGAGCAAGTTTAGTTAAGCTGGCGGTATATTGCCGGGCAAAGTAATTAAATGCCTGGCTGGATGAATCAATTTTTTGTTTTATTAGCCCTTGCCCCCAGTTTACACAACCTCGCGGGTAATAATCGTCGTACTCTTCGCATTCGTATAAACCCGAATATGAGCTACAACTTAGTTGGTTTTTAATACAATAACTAGGCTTAGGAAATACACTTTGCTGTTGCCAATGCTCAAGCTTATCTGCATCAATATTGAGTGCCTGGCATAGCTCGTCGGTATGATAAAAATGGGTTGTTAAGTACTGAGATAAACGCATAAAAGCTCGCCTAATATTAAAAATACAAACACTGTTTATATATACAGCTGTTCATTTTGTATTATCAAACTTAATATTACAAGCCATTTTATTACAAAATATGCGTTTACAGCTGCAAAAGCACACATAAATATGGTACAAATAGCGCAAGTTTTATAAAGAATGATTTTTTATGCGCAGCCTAGAACAAATTAAACAAGCAAGTCTTATTACAGCAATTAAAACACCTTATTTATCGAGTGGCGAAATTGACCTTGCAACATACGATCGCCTTGTCGAGTTACAAATAGCAGCTGGGGTTGATGGTATCGTTGTGGGCGGCACTACCGGCGAAGGCCAGTTAATGAACTGGGAAGAGCACTTAATGCTCATAGCCCATAGCGTAAATAAGTTTAGCAGTAAGCTAGTAATTGTAGGCAACACGGGCAGTAATAATACCCGAGAAGCGATTAAAGCCACTAAATATGGTTTTGCCAGTGGTATGGATGCTGCTTTGCAAATTAACCCTTATTATGGGCGCACCTCTATTGCAGGTGTAAAAGAGCATTTAAAGCGTGTTCTTGATATTGGCCCTGCATTTATTTACAACGTAGCGGGGCGTACAGGGCAAGATTTAACGCCTGATATTATTGAACCACTAGCAAAGCACGAGCATTTTATTGGTGTTAAAGAGTGTGGTGGTAACGAACGTATAGCTCATTATGAGAAGCAAGGCATAGCGTGTTGGTCGGGTAATGATGATGAAAGCCACGATGCTCGTCATACTCATGGCGCACATGGGGTTATTTCGGTCAGCTCTAATCTTATGCCAGAATTGTTTCGCCAGTTAATGGACGCGCCAAATGCTGCGCTAAATACGTCATTACAACCATTAATAAATTGGTTGTTTTGCGAGCCAAACCCAATTGCGATTAATACTGCACTTATGATGACTGAGGCAGTTAAACCGGTATTTAGATTACCATATTTACCCCTTAACGACGCGCAGCAACAGCAAGGTGAAAAGTTGATTAATCAGCTAAGCGCAAGTGATGTTGTTGGTGGCCATGCTCGCTGCATAAATGAACAAGAATTCTTTTTAATATCATAGAATTATTAGCCAGCGCTGAATGAAAATTCAGCGCTGGCTTTTTTTATTGTTTATTTTACTTTTTTTGTTAAAAAATGTAAGATCCTGCGTCCTATCATTAACTAAATATGTATATTTGTGAAATTTGTTGTTGAACAACTCGCTACATGGATCCAGCCAGAACAGCGACAAATAGAAAGCGATCATTGGTATGATAACTCGCCTATAACGCTTGATTGGGTTGCACCTATGCAACGCCGGCGTATGACTCGTTTTAGCAAAATGGTATTACACAGTGCTCAGCAAGTAAGTAGCGCTGATCAGTATACTAATTTATCGGCGGTGTTCTCATCGCGCCACGGGGACTTTCATAAAACAGCCAATTTATTAGTTGATATAGTTAATCAGCAACCATTATCGCCCACAGGTTTTGGCCTGAGTGTGCATAATGCCGCAGCCGGACTTTTTAGTATTATAAAAAGTAATACCTGTGCAATGAATGCTATTGCAGCAGGGGCTGAGAGTTTTATGTGTGCAATTGTAGAGGCCTACATTCGCCTTGTTGATAGCAATGAGCCGTACATGTTAGTAGTCCATAGCGATGAAATCCTCCCCGATATATATAACCAATTTGCTGACGAGCTACAAATTACTCATTCCATTGCTATGATAGTGCGCCTTGCTCAAGCAAATGAGCCGTGCTTTAGTTTAAATAAAGTACTTAACCCTGCTGCAAAAAATAGTAACTTACCAATGAGCCTGCAAGGTGCTAAAGCCCTACACGATAAAAAAAGTGCGATATTAACCCACACTACATTGGCTCATCATTGGCAACTTACCTACCATGATTAAACACATTATAAAAATAACAGGGCTTTGTTGGCGTGTGCTTGCAACCGGTGTTTGTTTTAGCGTGTTTGGCATAGGTGGTTTAGTACTGACATTAGTGGTTTTTCCGCTGCAAAACGTATTAGAAGCAGATGTAAACACCCGTAAAAACAGAGCAAGAGCGACAGTACATTACTGTTTTAAATTTTTTGTTGGATTAATGCATTACACAGGCGTTATTCGTTTTAATATTAAAGACAAAACCCAGCTTGCTAATTTAAACGGAAAATTAGTACTTGCCAATCACCCCTCTTTAATTGATGTGGTTGTGCTTATATCTGTGATTAAAAATGCAGATTGCGTAGTAAAAGCCCATTTATTTAAAAACCCCTTTATGCGCGGTGTAATTAAAAGTACTGGTTATATAAGTAACGAAGATCCAGAAGGTTTATTACGTGAATGTGAGCGCAGTATAAGCAAAGGAAATAACTTAATAGTTTTTCCTGAAGGCACACGTTCACAGCCCCATACTGCACTTAAGTTTAAACGAGGAGCGGCCAATATAGCACTTAGATGTAATGTGCCAATCGCTACAGTATTAATAAAAATGCAGCCTAATACCTTAACCAAGGGTACACCTTGGTATAAAGTAGCGCCTTATCAAGCGCACTTTAGCTTGCAGCTGGCCAGCAAGCAGTTTAACAGTAACCTGCCTTATGTTAGTGACACACCCGCTATACAATCTCGGCATTTAACTAACAGCTTACAACATTATTTTACAGAAGAACTGAGCAATTTATGACTGAATTAAAAGTACAAATTAAACAATTAATTATATCCAGCCTTGATCTAGAAGATATGACAACTGCAGACATTGCTGATGATGAAGCATTATTTGTTGATGGTTTAGGGCTCGATAGCATAGATGCACTAGAACTTGGTTTGGCAATAAAAAAACAATTTGATGTGAAAATAGATGCCAATTCAGAGCAAACAAAAGCGCACTTTGCCTCGGTGAATTCTTTAGCACACTTTATAGAACAAGCACGTTCTTAAATTATAAAAATATATAGGAATAACAATGAAAACCGCTGCTGAAATTTATGATGTATTACACGGCATTTTAGAAAACGATTTTGAGATAGACCCAGCCGACATAAACCTAGACGCCAACTTATATCAAGACCTTGATTTAGACAGCATTGACGCTGTTGACTTGGTAGTAAAACTAAGAGAAATCACCGGTAAAAAAATTGATCCTGATGCATTTAAGCAAGTACGTACTGTGCAAAATGTAGTTAGCGAAATAGAAAAGCTCGTTAACTAAATAAATGCTTAAAGCCTTGTTAACCACCCTTATTATGCTTTGTTTGGCCTGCTACCCAGTTATTGTGTATGTGGGCCTGACGCAGTTTAATAGCCAACTGCTATCGATCGTATTATTATTTTTGCTTGCACTACGCTTGTGGTTAAGCAAAGCATTATTTGACAAAATGCCGTGGTTAAAGCCAGCGACATTTTTAGCTGTGATAGCAATCGTATTGTCAAAAGTGTTCGACAGTGATGTGGGTTTACGTTTATACCCGGTGATTATTAACACTGTGATGTTGCTCGTGTTTAGCTACTCACTTTATAAAGGGCCATCAATAATAGAAACCTTTGCCCGCATCACTGAGCCTGAGCTCGATGAGCAAGGTGTGCAATACACTAAAAAAGTAACTCAGTTGTGGTGCGTTTTTTTTATAGTTAATGGTGGTATTGCCTTATATACCAGCCTGTTTGCTAGTTTGGCAGTGTGGGCTTTTTATAATGGTGTGATTGCTTATGTAGCTATGGGCGTGTTGTTTGCCTTAGAGTGGCTAGTCAGGCTAAAAGTAAAAAGGAAAGCGCGTGTTTAGTACCTTTCAAAGTAAAGTATTTCAAAGTAATAATGTTAGTGTGTGCTTTAATCATGAAAATAAGGCAGTGACACAACGCCAGTTTGTTAGCGATGTTAATCGGCTATTAGCTAAGTATTCACCGGGCACAGCGCCCACATCTGTGGTGTTATATAGCACTAACACTTATAAGTTTGCGGTGAGTTTAATGGCACTCACCTTGCGCGGTTGCACGGTTATACTGCCACCTAATGGTCAACCCGAAACACTCAAAGCCTTACTACAGCAAACGCCTTGTTTTTTAGGTGACTCAGAGCTTGTTGAACCACTGGGTATTGACTTTATCAATATAGAAAACTTGCCTGAACAGCCTGGCTTTTTTCCTTTAGCGCAACTTGTTTGGCCCAAAGAAGGGAACTTGGTGTTTTACACTTCAGGATCAACAGGTAAAGCTAAGCCAATTGTAAAGTCGTGGCAAACAATTAACAAAGAGCTGAGCATTTTATCAAGCAGTTATGCGTTAAAATGTATGCCAATGTTTATTGCTAGCGTATCGCATCAGCATATTTACGGGCTGCTATTTAGGTTGTTATGGCCACTTAGTACCGGACATGTCGTTGATACCGATTTACTACACTACCCAGAGCATATAGCCGCCAAGCTCAAGGACGCTAAACAAGTAGTGTTAATTTCTAGCCCCGCACAGCTAAAACGATTACGCGCAGACAACGTATTAATTGAACAAAAATCTCACTTACAATGGATATTTTCATCTGGTGGGCCGCTGGCAAACGAAGATGCAGTATCGCTATTCAGTCAGTTAAATAAACCAATAACACAAGTGTTTGGCAGTACCGAAACCGGTGGTATAGCGTATCGACAAGTTACCTCGCTTGAAAACGTGAGCTCATGGCAGCCGTTTTCAGGTATAAAAATGAGTGTTGGCACAGACGATAGACTCCTTTTAAATTCACCGTTAGTGAACCACAAAGATTACCCGCTTGACGATAGAGGTTTGGTGCTTAAAAGTGGTCAATTTAAACTGCTTGGTCGATTAGACAGAATTATAAAATTAGAAGAAAAACGCCTCAGTTTGGATGAACTAGAACACCACCTAGCAAGCAGTGAGTGGGTAAACGACGTTAAAGTAATTGTATTACCTGGGGCAAGGCAAGTAATAGGTGCGGTAGTTGTGCTTAGCCAGCAAGGGGTAAAACATTTACAAAGTGAAAGTAAATTAGCCACTAATAAGCTTTTAAAAGAGCATGCACTAACGCGTTTTGAGCGCATTTGTACGCCTAAAAAGTGGCGTTTTATAGAGCAGTTACCTTATAACAGCCAAGCTAAATTAAACTTAAAAGCATTGGAGCACTTTTTTGACAAAGTTGATTAAAACGCAGCCGCAACTACTTAAATGTGAGCAAACCGAGCAAGGTTATCAATTAAGTTTATTTGTGCCCAAGGATTTAGATTACTTTAATGGCCATTTTAAAGACGGCCCTATTTTAGCAGGCGTAGTGCAGCTAGATTGGGCGGTTGCTGCAATTTGTAAGCAGTATAATATTCAATTAGCGGTAAAGAATGTCGAAGTGCTAAAGTTTCAGGTGGTGATTACGCCAGGCCTTACTATGGTATTAGCCATAGAGCAAAAAGCGCTTAATAAGTATGTGTTTTCTTATCGCTCGGCCAAGGGACAACATGCATCTGGGCGGATTGTTTTTGAAAGTGTTGTTTAAATGAATAAGTTTTGTATTGTGATTCCAAACTACAATCATACCTCTGTGATAGCGGAGGTATTAACCAGCCTTGCTGAATATAACTTACCAATTATTATGGTTGATGATGCAAGCAATGATGCAGCTAAAGCAGTGTTTTCTGCACTTGCACAGCAGCATCCGTTACTTACAATTGTTACCCATGAGCACAACCAAGGTAAAGGTGGGGCGGTACAAAGCGGTTTGCATTATGCGTATCAGCAAGGGTATTCCCATGCTATTCAAGTTGATGCCGACGGCCAACATAACTTGGCCGATTTAGCGCAGCTTTTGCGCCTGTCAAACGCCAATCCACAGGCATTAGTAAGCTGTTGCCCAATATACGACGCTTCAGTGCCTAAGCATCGCTATTTAGCACGGTACTTAACTCATGTGTGGGTATGGATTGAAACCCTCAGTTTTGAAATTGTTGACTCTATGTGTGGCTTTCGAGTGTATCCGCTGGGAGCCTGCGAAAAACTGTTAAAAGAAGTTAAGCTGGGCAAGCGGATGGACTTTGATCCTGAAATATTAGTGCGTTTATATTGGCGTAATGTGCCGTTTATATTTTTACCTAGCCAAGTGATCTATCCAGAAAATGGACTTTCTCACTTTCAGCCATTGCACGACAACGTGCGTATATCTTGGCTACACACGCGATTGTTTTTTGGTATGTTAGTGCGCTCGCCTTGGCTTATAGCACACAAATTAAAGAGACGTTATGGCCGTTAAACATTGGTCTAAAATGCAAGAGCGCGGTAATTATTTAGGCATTCAAACTCTGCTATTTACACATAAAATACTGGGTCGCAAAGGGCTGTGGCTAATTTTGTTTCCTGTGGTGGTGTATCTCTTTATTACTGGTAGGGTTGCCCGTGCTGCTTCAAAACAGTTTTTACAGCAAGTAAATTTGTACACCGGCACTGGGCAAAGCGTGACACTTAAGCAGCAACTAAAGCACTTTTGTAGTTTTGCCGACAGCGCCTTTGATAAAATAGATGGTTGGCTTGGGCGTATTAGCTTAAGTGATATTGAATATACCAACGAGCATTTATTTAGCCAATTAAATGAGCAACGCCAAGGGGCTATTTTTATTGGCTCGCATTTGGGTAATTTAGAAGTGTGCCGAGCGCTTAGCCAACATCGCAGTGGCAAAGTTATTAACGTGCTGGTGTTTACTCATCATGCAGTAGAATTTAATAAAATGCTGAAAAAAATTAACCCCAACGTAGCGGTTAACTTAACTCAAGTAACTGACTTAGGCCCAGGTTTAGCTATTTTATTGAAAGAAAAAATTGAGCAAGGCGAAATTATTGTTATTGTTGGCGATCGCACCAGTACCACCACTGCCGCGCGCTCTGTGCAAGTGCCTTTTTTAGACAAGCCAGCCCCGTTTTCTCAAGGACCTTTTATTTTAGCGGCATTACTTGATTGCCCAGTTTATTTTTTGTTTTGTTTAAAAGATAAGAAAATCAATAAGTACCACGTAATATTTGAGCAATACAGCAATAGCTTAAAAATGCCACGCACCCAACGACAGGCAATTTTAAACCAAGTTATTACAGACTATGCGCAGCGTTTAGGTCACTATGCGGCGCAATATCCTTATCAATGGTTTAATTTTTACGATTTTTGGCAAAATGATCAGCAAGTCGCCCGCGATCAAGCAAAGGAGAAATAGAAGTGCCAGTTCAAAACACACAGCTTTTTGGTCAGCAGCGATTATCAATCGAAAACATTGTTGATATTGCACATAACCAAACCCAAGTGCAAATTAGTGGTTGCAGCGAATTTAGTAGCAAAATTAATAGTGCGCTGAGTTTTTTAGATACATTATTAAAAGAAGACGGCGTTATTTACGGTGTAACTACCGGTTATGGCGACTCAGTAACCGTAGCAGTACCATTAAGTTTAGTAGATGAACTCCCCCTACATTTAACGCGATTTCATGGATGTGGACTAGGCGACGTATTTAATAAAGTACAAGGACGAGCAATTTTAGCCACGCGGCTTACGTCTTTATCGCAAGGCTACTCGGGTATTAGCTGGGAAATGCTGAATTTACTGCGCGACTACTTAAATCACGATATTGTACCGGTTATTCCTCAAGAGGGATCGGTAGGTGCCAGTGGCGACTTAACGCCATTATCTTATGTTGCTGGTGCTATGATAGGCGAGCGCGACGTATATTATAAAGACACCGTACGTAATAGCTTAGCGGTAATGCAAGAAGTGGGTTTAACGCCGCTCGTGCTGCGCCCAAAAGAAGGCCTTGCAATAATGAATGGCACCGCGGTAATGACTGCATTAGCCTGCTTAGCCTTCGACAGAGCCAATTATTTAGCCAAATTAGCCAGTCGTATTACCGCCATTGCTAGCTTAGCGCTCAAAGGAAATAGCCATCATTTTGATGAAATTTTATTTTCGGTAAAACCTCACCCAGGGCAGCAGCAAATAGCACGTTGGATCAGAGATGATTTAAATCATCACGACCATCCACGTAATGCCGACCGCCTGCAAGATCGCTACTCAATTCGCTGTGCACCGCATGTTATTGGTGTGCTGCAAGACAGCTTGCCGTTTTTTAGGCAAATGATCGAAAACGAATTAAACTCAGCCAACGACAACCCAATTATTGATGGCGAAGGGGAGCATGTACTGCACGGCGGGCATTTTTATGGCGGCCACATTGCCATGGCAATGGACAGCATGAAAACCGCAGTAGCTAACTTAGCTGATTTAGCCGATCGACAAATAGCCTCATTGGTTGATACTAAATATAACAATGGTTTAGCGTCTAATTTATCCGACAGTGCCCCTGAGCGTCGTTATATAAATCATGGTTTTAAAGCGGTACAAATTGGTGCCAGTGCTTATACTGCTGAGGCATTAAAATTAACTATGCCTGCCAGTGTATTTTCGCGCTCTACCGAGTGTCACAATCAAGACAAAGTAAGTATGGGTACCATAGCCTCGCGCGATTGTTTACGTATTTTACAGCTTACCGAGCAAGTGATGGCCAGTACCTTATTAGCCGCTATTCAAGGGTTAAGGCTGCGAATTAAACAAGGCGAATTAGAATTTACGAGTTTAACTGACGATATGCAGCATATGTATAGCGATATAACAGGTTACTTTGAAAACCTGACCGAAGACAGACCAATGGAAGCGGTGCTAAGACAAACTATTAGCTATATTCAAAGCAAACGCTGGGCGCTTTATGAATAATAAAGGCGCATTACTTTCGCACAGCGTAGAAATAGAAATCCCTTTTCATGATTGCGATCCAATGAATGTAGTGTGGCATGGTAATTACCCACGCTATTTAGAAATTGCTCGTTGTGAGTTACTCAGAATATTTGACTACGACTACCTGCAAATGAAAGACTCTGGATTTGCGTGGCCCATTGTTGATATGCAAATTAAATACGTAGCATCAGCTGTATTTACACAAAAAATTAAAGTGGCAGCGTATTTAAAAGAGTATGAAAACCGCTTACGTATTGATTATGTTATTACCGATGCAATCAGTAATAAGCGCATTACCAAGGCGTCCACTACACAAGTGGCGGTAGAAATTAGCTCCAAAGAAATGCAATTTGTTTCACCCCCAATACTTTATGAAAAACTAGCCCCTTTTTTAAAGTAGCTGGCAATTAAAGGAGAAGGAATGACAATGTTTAAATTATTTATAACCAGCGTATTGCTGCTATTTTGTAGTGCATTGCAAGCAAACACTGTATCGCAGGTAAATACCACATTAAAGGCTGATATAGTAACGGGTGAGTTTAAACAATATAAACAACTTGCTGGTTTTGCATCGCCGTTCGTCTCCTCTGGAGTGTTTTCTCTAAATGCCAAAAAGCTAGTATGGCAAGTAGAACAACCGGTAAGAAGCGCATTGATTGTAGAAAATGGCCAGGTATTGGTTGAAAATGCTAAAGGGGAGTTTGTACCACAGCCAGGCAGTGAGCAGTTTGTAGGGCTTTTAACTGACTTACTCAGTGTAGATATGAGCGCCCTTGCAACACGCTTTAGTATAAAAGCGCAAAACAATTGCCTGCAACTAACCCCAAAAGAAGCGTTGTTACAGCAATTATTTAGCCACTTTACTTTGTGTGAAAGTGATAAAACGGTACACAGCATCATCCTTTATGAGCATTCAGGTAGTAAAACAACTATTGAGTTTAGTTACCCTGAGCAGCCTTAACGGCTCAATCGTTTAAATAGTTAATTAATGGAATAGTGGATTGAAGAAACGAATTGGCATTGTTTTTATTTGGTTTAGTGGTTTAATTTTGCTTTTAACCAGTATATTTTGGCTGACTAAACCTACATTTAGTGCTGATATGTTTAGTTTGCTGCCAAAATCGCATTCTCAATTAGCTTATGGCGAACAGCTGTTTTTTGAAAAAAATGCCCACCGTGTGGTGTTTTCATTTGCTGGTGAACAAAAAAATAACGCCCACGATGAATTTAACAATTGGCTTGAGCAGCAAGATATAACAAGCACATTTAATTTTCCCTCTATAAACGCTTTAACAACCACATTTGCGCCTTATAAATATGCACTATTAAGTAAGCCCTATAAGCAAAAAATAGCAGACAAAGCCAGCTTTGAGCAGTTTTACCTGCAGCAATTAAATCAGTTAGGATCGCCATTTGTTAGTGCTACATTAAGTACTGATATTAGTTTAAGTTTAGCTGGCTTTATTAGCGAAAACTTAAGCCAAAGCCAAGTTTTTACTATTAAACAAAACCGCCTCACTCGCCAGTATGAGGGAGTTGAATATGCAATGCTTTTTGCCACACTGCCAGAGCCAAACTTGAGCATTAATAATGCAATTAGCTTAGCTGCTAAAATTAAAACGCAAATAAACACTCTAAGTAAAGCGTACCCAAATACCACTATTTCCTATTCAGGGGTGCTGTTTCATACGGCTGAAAATGCCCAACAAGCAAAATACGAAATGAGTTTGTTTGGTGGTATTAGCCTAATGGCACTAATGGTTATGGTGTTTTGGGTATTTAGAGCGATTAGCAGTATTTTATTAGCGAGCTTTACAGTGCTTAGCGCATTAATGGGCGGCGCTATTGCTATGTTATTGGTGTTTAACAGCATTCATTTATTAACCTTGGTATTTGCCGTAACCTTAATAGGTATTGCTATTGATTACGCCTTTCATGGCATGACCGATTTAGCCAAAGCAGCAAATGAAACTGCACAGCAAGCCTCTTCTAACGGCTATAGCAAAGGGGTGAAATCAGCGTTATTACTCTCTTTTATTACGACCGCATTAGGCTACAGCTGCTTATTAGGTGCGCCGTTAACTTTATTAGCGCAAGTGGCAGTGTTTGTTATAGCGGGCTTATTTAGTGCATGGCTGTTTACTGTGTTAATTTTACCATTTTGGCAGCAAACACTGCGTGTATCGACATCAAGTTTATTACTCAGTAAAAAAATAACGCGGGTGTTTTTGTACTGTAATAAAATAAAAAAACCACTGTTTATTGCGCTAAGTATAGTGCTTGCAAGCTTATTGGTATTAAAACCGATTGAGTTTAATGATGATATTAGATTGCTTAATGCCAGCTCTGAGCAGCTAATGGCAAGTGAAAAAAAACACTTAACTTTACTAGATCAATGGCGCAGCCATATAGTATTTATTATTGGCGACAATGCACAACACGTGTTACAAAAACAACAGCGGTTAGTTAGCGATTTAACCGCGAGTAACCCGCATATTAAACACAATGCCATTAACCGATGGCTGCCTAGTATTGAGCAGCAAAAAAATAATTTAGCGGTGTTTAATCAAGCTAAAAAAAGTGGTGTATTTGCACTCACCGAGCAATTAACTGGGCGGCAATTAAGTAGCGGGCCCGCGCAATTTATTACCTATAACGCATTATTAAATAGCGAATTTAAACCCTTATTGTTAGCGCAAATGCATGTTGATCCGCAGCAAGCCATAACCTGGATGACAATTAGCAATATTAATACACAGAGCTTAAGCGCCGCGCTTTTAAAAGATGATGGCTTATTGCTATATAATAAACCGCAGCAAATTAGTGCGTTATTAAGCGATTACCGAGCATACTTATTGTTAAGTTTAGTGCTTGCAGGGGCCATTAGTTGGTTACTTTTTAGTTGGCGTTTTGGCGTAAAAATTGCCACTTTACAACTGTTAAGCTTGTTATTAGTGGTTGTTAGCATGCTGTGGGTGTGTAATGCAATTCAAGGCAGCCTGTCGTTATTTAATATGTTGGGCGCGTTGCTAGTGGTAGCCTTAGCTATTGACTACCTTGTTTTTTATCAAATAAATAAGTTACAGCCAAAAAATATATTGGCAATTAGTTTATCTGCAGCGTCTTCTATGTGGGTGTTTGGTATGTTAAGTGCCTCAAGCACCCCTGCTATTTTTAGTTTTGGACTTACCGTAATGGTAGGGATTTTAGCGGTATATATTTTATCGCCGCTGAGTGTATTACCCTCGCAAAAGGAAGGATAAAGTGAATAACCCTGAGCAGTTTGATGTTGTTGTAATTGGTGCGGGCCCCTCTGGCGCACTTGCAAGTAGCCTTTTAGTGCAAAAAGGCTGGCGAGTATTAGTACTTGAGCAACAGATTTTTCCGCGCTTTACTATAGGTGAGAGCTTGTTACCGCAATGTATGGAGTATTTGGCCGACGCTAATTTAGTCGCTCCATTGCATGAACACGCTGCTAGTTTGGGGTTTCAGTTTAAAAACGGCGCTGCGTTTCATCGATCGGGTGAAAATACCGCGATTAATTTTACCGAAAAATCATCACCAGGGCCAGGTACTACTTATCAAGTGAAAAGAGGGCTGTTTGATAAATTACTAGCCGATAATGCACAGCTGCAAGGGGCTGTTATTCGTTATCAGCACAGTGTTAAAGACTACAAGGTTACTGATGTTTTTGAAAACAGTTCCGATAAAAACAATACCGATAAAAATGGTGGTGCAACCTTATTAGTACACGACGCGCAGCAGCAGCCTTACCAAGTTCAAGCACGCTTTGTGTTAGATGCCAGTGGCTTTGGCCGAGTATTACCTAAACTACTAAACTTAGAGCTACCCTCTAACTTTCCGGTACGCAGTGCTTACTTTAGCCACTTTGTAGATAATATTAGCGATGAAAATTTTGATCGTAATAAAATACTCATTACCGTACACCCAGAGCATCGAGATATATGGTATTGGCTAATTCCCTTTAGTGATGGCACCGCAAGTATTGGTGTTGTAGCAGAGTCTGAGCGTTTTAATGACGATGAAGCAGAGGTAATATTAAATCGCTTTTTAGAGCAAGATCCACATTTAAAAGCACTGCTAGCTAAACGCGAATTAATTGGGCCAGCTCGCAGCATAACAGGCTACTCCTCTAATGTGAGTAAGTTGTATGGGCAGCATTTTGCGTTATTAGGCAATGCGGGAGAGTTTTTAGATCCGGTGTTTTCATCAGGAGTAACCATTGCGCTTAAGTCAGCAAGTTTAATTGCCCCTTTGGTCGATCAGTATTTAAAAGGAGAGACGATTGACTTTGAGCAACATTATGCAAAACCGCTACAAGCGGGAGTTAACTGTTTCAGAACTTTTGTTACAGGCTGGTACGATACGCGCTTTCAAGACGTCATATTTCATACAGAGCAAAACAAGCAAGTGCGAGAGATGATCAGTGCAATTTTAGCCGGATACGCATGGGACACGAGTAACCCATTTGTTGCACAAAGTGAGCGCCGCTTAAATGTGCTAGCTCAGCTCTGTCGAACCTAATATGTCGAAATTAATATGTCGAAATTAATATGTTGAAACTAATATGCTTAAACTAATACTCCAGCGTGCGCTGATATTGCTAACCTGCATAATGCTGTCAGCCTGTGCAAGTCAGTTTAGCTCCAGTGCAGCTATTAGCATAGCGCCTGCGGCTAGCTTAAATTTAAATAGTATGGCGCCATCAATGTTTGGCTGCTCTTGGCAGCAAGTGTTATTTATTACCACTGGGCAAGAGCAGCATACCTTGTTATCGCATTTGGCGGTTAATGAGGCGGGTGGGGTTAAGCTGCTGATGATGACCAGCCAAGGCTTTCCGATTGTAGAGCTTGAAAAGCCACCCAAAGAGCCAATTAAAGCTAAAAAAATGCTTGTCGGCGTCGATATAAATCCCGCTTATGTACTGGCTGATATTGCCTTAGTCCATTGGCCTGTCGCGTTTATAAATGAGCAGCTGAGCGGCGCATTGGTGGAACAAGTAGGCACATACAGGCAGGTGCTGCAAAATCATAAAACCCTGATCACCATTGACTATAACGACGATGCAATTACGCTGCATAATATTGTTCGTGATTATAAAATAATATTTAAAAAGGTAACTCAGTGACATATTGGCTAAATAACTTAGGTATTGTTAGTGCGATGGGAGTAGGCCAGCAGGCAACGCTCGATAGCTTAAACAGTTATAACTCTGCAACGCCTATATTAACTCTAAATTCTACACTTAGCGCGCAACAACAGCCGTTATATGTTGGCCAAGTAACCTCGGTTGCGTTGGCGCAAAAAAAACGTATAAATACCTTTATTGATATGTGCTTAGCGCAACTACAAACTACTATTGAGCAGTTTTCGCATATCGATAAATCGCGTATTGCGGTGGTGTTAGGCACGAGTACTTCGGGTATTGCAGATGGTGAACGGGCTCGTGCTCATTTTGAACACACAGCGCAATGGCCCAATGACTTTCATTATTATGAACAAGAACTTGCTACCCCAGCACACTATATTGCGCAAAAACTTGATGCGCAGGGACCTTGTTATAGTATTTCTACGGCCTGTACCTCAAGCGCAAAAGCATTACTAAGTGCCCGCGCACTGCTAAAAGCTGATATGGCCGATGTTGTTATATGCGGTGGCGTTGACACCCTATGCCAACTTACTCTCAATGGTTTTGATTCGTTAGCGTCGTTAAGTACCGGAGTTTGCCAGCCGTTTTCAAGTAACCGAGATGGTATTAATATTGGTGAAGGCGCAGCATTATTTGTAATGAGTAAAGGCCTAAGCGAAATTACAGATACGGCAATTGCGCTGTACGGTGGCGGCGAAAGCTCTGATGCACATCATATTTCAGCACCCGATCCCAATGGTATGGGCGCGCAATCTGCAATGCAAAAAGCACTAAAACAAGCGCAATTAGCTGCCCATGAAATTGACTACATCAATGCACACGGTACCGCAACGCTCAAAAATGATGAAATGGAGGCACTTGCAATTAATCGTGTGTTTGGCAACAATACGCCACTGAGCTCAAGCAAGCACTTAACCGGGCATACCTTAGGAGCTGCAGGCGCAATTGAAGCCGCGCTATGCTGGCTACTTCTAAAAGGGCAAGGCCAGTATGCATTGCCCTATAACGTATTATCAACAGGCGGTAACTTGGCCGATGTAAAAGTAATAAAACAAGCATTTAAGCCCAAATTGCGTTACTGCTTGTCAAACTCATTTGCCTTTGGTGGCAATAACGCTAGTTTAGTTTTAGGTATTGCCAATGAATAAGCTGAGCAGTAATCATTACGCAATTGAGCAGTTGCTTGCCCACGACGCACCAATGATTTTAATTGACACTTTAACGCATTATAGTGCCGAGAGTGCGCGTTGCCAGGTAACGATTACACCACAAAGTGCATTTTATAACGCCGATATTGCCGGTGTACCCAGTTACATTGGGGTTGAGTACATGGCGCAGTCAATAGCTGCTTACGCAGGCGCATTAGCAAACGATGCAAATGAGTCACCTAAAATAGGTTTTTTAATTGGTACGCGTAAATATCAAACCCATCAAGCGTGTTTTAAAGTTAATAGTAACTTAACCATTAAAGTGCATAAACTGTATCAAGAAGAGTCTGGGTTGAGTGTGTTTGAATGCCAAATAAACCACGGCGATACATTAGCATGTGAAGCAAAAATTAATGTTTTTCAGCCCGAAAATCCGCTGGAATTTATAAGAGATAATCAATGACAAAACGAATTTTAGTTACAGGTTCAAGCCGTGGCATAGGCAGGGCTATTGCGCTTAAATTAGCATCCCAAGGGTATGACATTACAGTGCATTGTAAAAGTGGTGTGGCAGATGCACAAGCAACTTGCGCAGCAATACAGGCATTAGGCCAAGCTACTAGCTTATTACAATTTGATGTATGCGACAGAGCCGCCGCCAAAGCACAAATAGAGCAAGACATAGCCCAGCATGGCGCTTATTACGCCGTGGTATGTAACGCGGGTATAACCAATGATATGGCGTTTCCGGCAATGCAAGGCGAGGACTGGGATTGCGTTATTCGTACCGGACTTGATGGCTTTTATAATGTAGTGCACCCCACGGTAATGCCTATGGTGCAAAACCGTAAAGGCGGGCGTATTGTAACTATGGCTTCTGTATCGGGTATTGCCGGTAACCGTGGGCAAGTAAATTACAGTGCGGCAAAAGCCGGTATTATTGGCGCTACTAAAGCGTTGTCGTTAGAGCTGGCTAAGCGAAAAATAACCGTAAACTGCGTTGCACCTGGGTTAATAGAAACCGCAATGACTGACGAGTTACCGGTAGACGAAATGCTAAAAATGATCCCGCTTAAGCGTATGGGCACAGTAGAGGAAGTTGCGGGTACTGTGGCATTTTTAATCTCAGATGATGCGGCCTACATTACCCGCCAAGTCATTTCAGTTAACGGCGGTATGGTGTAATGAAGCGTGTTGTAGTGACAGGTATGTCGGTGATCACCGCACTTGGCGATGAATGGTCGGTATTTAAACAAGCACTGATCAGAGGCGAAAATGCAGTGACCACTATGGCACAGTGGGACAAAGCACCAGAGCTTAATACGCGTTTAGCGGCGCCGGTTACTCATTTTGAGCGACCGAGCCATTATAAGCGTAAACAAATACGCTCAATGGGGCGAGTGGCGCTTATGTCAACACGCGCTACAGAGTGCGCGTTAGAGCAAGCCCAATTGCTTAATCATAGTAGCTTAACCGATGGCTCTACGGGGATTTCTTATGGCTCATCTATAGGCTCAACCCCGCCGTTACTCGCGTTTGCTAATATGATGGAGTCGGGCTCTATGTCTGGGGTAACAGCCACTAGTTATATTCAAATGATGGCGCATACTGCTCCGGTTAATGTTGGAGTGTTTTTTGGCTTAAAAGGGCGAGTGATCACCACAAGCTCAGCCTGTACCTCGGGCTCACAAGGTATTGGTTATGCCTATGAAGCAATAAAATTTGGTCGTCAAAAGGTAATGGTTGCTGGTGGTGCAGAGGAGTTATGCATTACCGAAGCCGCAGTATTTGATACCTTATATGCTACCAGCACAAAAAACGACACACCCACATTAACCCCTAGGCCATTTGATAAAGACCGTGATGGATTAGTGATTGGCGAAGGTGCTGGCACACTGATTTTAGAAGAGTACGAACACGCAAAGGCCCGTGGTGCCACTATACTGGCAGAAGTGGTGGGTTTTGGTTGTAATAGTGATGGTGAGCATGTTACTCAGCCTACCTCTAAAACAATGCAAATAGCGATTGAACAGGCCCTACAAGATGCTAATTTAACTGCCCAGCAAATTGGTTATGTAAGTGCGCACGGCACTTCAACCGATCGAGGCGATATAGCAGAGTCGCATGCCACTTTTAACGCTTTAGGGGCAAAACCCATTAGCTCTTTAAAAAGTTATTTAGGCCACACTTTGGGCGCATGCGGTGCTATTGAAGCGTGGGCGACGATTAATATGATGAATGATAACTGGTTTGCCCCCACAATAAACCTCACCGAGGTAGATAACGACTGCGCTCAACTTGACTACATAACAGAGCAAGGGCGAGAAATTAACACCGATTATGTAATGAGTAATAACTTTGCTTTTGGCGGTATTAATACCTCTTTAATATTTAAACGCTATAAAACAGATTAAACCATGCAAAAGTAAAGTAATGACTAACTGTTAGCACTTTTTTACTGTATAATTTGCGACCCTTGATAATGTGGCCGCAGGTTATATACCATGAATTTTAAATCTTTTAGTTTTGCTCCTGAACTTGTTCAGGCGTTAGACGAACTTAACTATCACACCCTTACGCCCATTCAGCGCGCAGCAATTCCTGCTGTTCGTAAAGGTAAAGACGTTTTAGCAAGTGCACAAACGGGGACGGGTAAAACCGCCGCGTTTGCGCTACCAATTATTCAAAAATTATTTGAGTCTGAAGTAAGCACTACTAATGCTCCGCATGCTTTAGTTTTAGCGCCTACGCGCGAACTTGCAGAGCAAATAGCAAATAACTTTAAAGACTTCGCAAAACACACTTCGTTAAAAGTAGTCAGCTTATTTGGCGGTGTTAACACCGCAGGCCAAGCTAATGCACTTAAAGAAGGTGTTGATATTGTAGTAGCAACGCCAGGGCGTTTACTTGATCATATTCGCTTAGGTAACTTAAGCCTTGCCAGCGTAAAGCACTTAGTACTTGATGAAGCCGACCGTATGCTCGATATGGGCTTTATTGAAGAGATGCAAGGCGTTATAAAAAGCTGCGCTGACGATCGTCAAATCTTGTTGTTTTCAGCCACTTTCCCAGCAGCAATTAAACAGTTTGCATCTAAAGTATTAAAACAGCCAGAAATAGTACGTGTTGATCAAACAAACAGTACTGCTAGCACTGTAGCGCATGTGGTTTACCCAGTTGAAGAGCGCCGTAAGCAAGAGCTGCTTTCTGAGCTAATTGGTAAGAAAAACTGGCAGCAAGTGTTAGTATTTGTAAACATGAAAGAAACAGCCGATGAGCTAGTAACAGAGCTTAACCTTGATGGTATTCCGGCTGCGGTTTGTCATGGCGATAAGTCACAAGGTAATCGTCGTCGTGCGCTGCGTGAATTTAAAGAAGGTAAAGTACGTGTATTAGTGGCAACAGAAGTTGCGGCGCGTGGTATTGATATTGATGGTTTACCGCGTGTAATTAATATTGACTTACCTTGGCTTGCAGAGGACTACGTACATCGTATTGGTCGTACTGGCCGCGCAGGTAAAGAAGGCCAAGCAATTTCGTTTGTAAGCCGTGAAGAAGAAAACATGTTGTTTGAAATTGAAACCTTAATTGGTCAAAAAATTAAACGTGTTTACTTAGAAGGCTATGCAGTAAGTAACCGTGAAGTATTAATTGATAAAATTGGCAAAAAGCCTGCACACTTACGTCGTACTCGTGCTAATAAGCCATCTGGTCAAGCAACTGGCGAAGCAAGAGCAGTAAATCGCTCACGTATTTCTAAAATACGTAAAAGCTTAAAAGGCGAAAAACTGTCGCTTAAAAAGTAATTAATAATGCGCTAACCTAATATGGTTATTTGCAGTTACAAAAAAACCTGAGCTTGCTCAGGTTTTTTTATGGCTTAATTTAATAAAACGCTTATTTTGCGTTTTCTAGCATTGAAAGCGCCACCGCTTCAGCGGCTTTAATACCATCAATACCTGCCGATAAAATACCACCGGCATAGCCTGCGCCTTCGCCAGAAGGGTAAAGCCCTTTAGTATTAATACTTTGAAGTGTTTTATCGCGCTTAATACTTACCGGCGAAGAGGTACGTGTTTCTACACCTGTTAGTAAGCCATCATTAGTTGAAAAACCACGAATTTGCTTATTAAATGCCGGAATTGCTTCACGCAGAGCATCAATTGCATATTTAGGTAATACATCGGCTAAATCGGTTAATTTAATACCCGGCGTATAAGATGATTGCACATCGCCTAAAGCTGATGACGATTTACCCTTTAAAAAGTCGCCAATAAGTTGTGCTGGCGCATCGTAATTACTGCCGCCAAGTTCGTATGCTTGTTTTTCAAGTTTACGTTGTAACTCAATACCCGCTAATGGGTGACCCGGGAAGTCTTGCTCTGGCGAAATACCTACAACAATAGCGCTGTTTGCATTGCGCTCACTACGAGAATATTGGCTCATACCATTGGTAACAACTAGGCCTTCTTCAGAGGTGGCTGCAACCACAGTCCCCCCTGGGCACATACAAAAACTATATACGGTACGGCCATTATCACAGTGGTGAACTAGTTTGTAATCAGCAGAGCCCAAAATGGGGTTACCTGCATTGTCACCAAAGCGGCACTCATCGATCATAGATTGCTTATGCTCGATCCTAAAGCCCACCGAAAATGGTTTAGCTTCCATGTAAATACCTTTTTTATATAGCATATCAAAGGTATCACGGGCACTGTGACCCACAGCAAGCACTACATGGCGGGTATTTAGCTGCTCGCCATTTGACAAGGTTAAGCCCGTTACTTGGCCGTCTTCTAAATGAATGTCGTCTACGCGAGTGCTAAAGCGAATTTCGCCGCCAAGTTCTACAATATGCGCGCGCATTTTTTCAATCATAGTTACCAGTTTAAAGGTTCCTATGTGTGGCTTACTTACGTATAAAATTTCTTCTGGCGCGCCAGCGGCAACAAACTCGGTAATAACTTTACGGCCATAATGTTTTGGATCTTTTACTTGGCTGTATAATTTTCCGTCGGAGAATGTACCTGCGCCGCCTTCACCAAATTGTACATTTGACTCGGTATTTAGTGCGCGCTTACGCCAAAAACCAAAGGTATCTTTAGTGCGCTCGCGTACTTCTTTACCACGCTCTAATATAATTGGCTTAAAGCCCATTTGTGCCAACACTAAACCTGCAAATAAACCACAAGGGCCAAAGCCAATTACGACAGGGCGCTCTTTTAAATCGTTATTTGCCTGGGCAACAAACTTATAAGCGGTGTCGGGTGCTACTTTTACATGCTGATCTTTGGCAAAAGTTGTGAGTAACTGCTCTTCGTTATTAACGCTTATATCTAAGGTATAAATAAGTAAAATAGCTGTTTTTTTACGGGCATCGTAACCACGTTTAAACACATTAAAACTATGTAACTGTTCTGGCGTTATTTTTAGCTTACTGACAATGGCATCTTTAATTGCATTTTCGTCATGATCTAGCGGTAGTTTTATTTCGGTTAAACGTATCATTTTGTCTCATTTAGGTGTCTTAGCGGGCTTTTAATTACCGCTCACAATAAGGGGAGTAGCGCAAATAGCACCACAAAACATTAGGCGCTTATTTTACGTTAAATTACGCTATTATGGCACTTATATATTGTATTTTAGCCTTGGTTGGGTATGATCCGCCGTTGTCGTTATAAAACCTTAGGCATTGAACCATTATGGCATTTGTAGTCACCGAAAACTGTATTAAATGTAAGTACACAGATTGCGTATCAGTGTGCCCAGCAGATGCATTTTTTGAAGGCCCTAACTTTTTAGCTATAAGCCCAATTGATTGCATTGACTGTGGTTTATGCGTACCTGAATGTTCAGCTGATGCTATTTATCAAGAAGATGAATTACCAGAGTCACAACAAGAGTTTACCGAACTAAATGCCGAGCTTGCACTTATATGGCCACGCATTACGCAGGCAAAACCAGCCCCAGCCGATGCTGATGAGTGGAATGGTATTGCTGATAAACTCAAGCTTATTGAAACCTAATCGCTGCGCTTAAATACTTCTTTATTATTAATTAGTTAATGTTATGCAAAAAACTATTTGCAAGGTATTAACAAATCCATTGGTATAAACTACAATCCACGCCAGAAATTACTCTTATTGAGTAATTTAAGTCTAAATGGATGTTTATGCAGTACTTAATAATAATAAAAAACAATCAGTGTTCTTTATTTTAAGCTTTTTCTTTCTTTTACTCACCACTCCAAGCGCGCTTGCCAATAAACAACACTATTCACTCACGCGTATTAATAAAAATATAACAGTAGATGGGGTAATGAATGAGGCACATTGGCAAGATGCCACGCGCATTGCATTGCAGTTTCAAGATGAACCAAATGAAAAAGGTACGCCACCGGTAAAAACCGATGCTTATATATACGAAGACGGCAGTAACTTATATGTAGCGTTTGTTGCACACGATCCTGACCCAACGCACATTCGCGCTGCACTGCGAGATCGCGATACTCTGTGGCAAGATGACACCGTCGCACTAGTAATTGATACCTTTAATGATGAGCGCTCTGGTTATGAATTTTATGTGAACCCGCTAGGGGCTCAGGGCGATATTCGCATGACCGACACCGATGGCTGGCAACAAGACCTTTCTTGGAATGCCATTTGGGATAGCGCAGGCAAGATTACTGAGCAAGGTTATGTGGTAGAAATGCGTATTCCTTTTAAAGCGCTGCGTTTTGCACAAAATAAAGAGCAATTAACCTGGGGTTTTGCCCTAATGCGCAATTATCAACGAGATGTGCTTTATCAGTTATCAAACATTGGGTTTGATCGCGATATTAAGTGCAGCCTTTGCCAGTTTGATAAACTTACCGGCTTTGAAAAAATAACGGCCAGCAAAAACCTGCAATTAACGCCTACTTTAACTGCGCTGCGTAACGATACCAAATCACAGTTACCGGGTGATTGGGAAAATGGCGATGTAAACGCCGAAGTGGGTATAGATTTACGCTGGGGCTTAAGCCAAGACGCCGTTATAAACACCACTATAAATCCAGACTTCTCGCAAGTGGAAACCGACTCTCTGGCGCTGGATATTAATACCACTTACTCTATATACTATGAAGAAAAACGGCCGTTTTTTTAGACGGTGCGTCATATTTTAAAAGTAGTTTATTTGTAAGCGCGCAATTAAACCCACATACCAATATTAATGCTACCTATGCATAATTTACTCAGCATATTAACCTGAGGTAATTATGAATAAACAGCAAAAAATAAAACACTGGCAAGGCATTTTTG